>NZ_JAVTTP010000002.1 GCF_032248455.1 Pricia mediterranea | reverse complement strand
GCCGTCACTAACCCCCCGATGGGAGAAATATTCTACTTGACCGACCGCCAGGTGGCCGCTCCCATTTCTGCGAAGGGAATCAACCATGACCTGTAATTTATTGGGGAGCATGATATCGTCGGAATCCATACGGGTGATGAGCAGGCCGCTGCTTTTACCGTAAGCCGTGCGGAGGGCGTGGATTATTCCCTTGCCTTCATTTTGAAACACTTTGATTCGATTGTCATTGTCAGCATAGCCATGGACGAGAGATAAGCTATGGTCGGTGGAGTGGTCGTTTACCGCTAGTACCTCCCAATTTTCGTAGGATTGGATACGGATTGAATCCAGACAATCATTTAAAAACCGTTCGGTATTCTTAAAAGGAATAAGGATGCTGACCAAGGGAAGTTGCATTTCGGCAATTTAGGGAATTTGACCTTTAGACGTGAGTAAATTGTTTCCTCTGTTGACGAACTTATATAAAATCGAAAAAAAGGTTTATCGGTACGAAAAAGCTTTCTATATTTGCACCCGCCAAGTTGGCCTGTAATGCAGTAACCATCTTGGTACCTTAGTAGTAGTATGGAGGAATGGCAGAGCGGTCGAATGCACTGGTCTTGAAAACCAGCGAGGGTCACACCTCCGGGGGTTCGAATCCCTCTTCCTCCGCTTATTAAACACCCAGTACATTAACTATCAATGTATTGGGTTTTTTATTTTTTCATAATTGCACACTTAATGCACACATAGTAATTTTTTCACACTAATATTAGTTCAAAATGTAGCCTTACCACTTTGATATGGGTTGTGTCGTCCACAGGAACACTCAGTTATTAGCGATACCATTACACGTCTTGGTTATTAGGATATTTACTTAAGATTGTAATCCATCGAAATTTGTCATTTGCTTGTTCAGTGATGCTGTTGCATCCTTCTTATGATTGCGACGGTGAAATCGTTACTTTTAAAGTACTCGCTCAGGTTGCTCCCTACGAGGGCTGGCCAAAGCCAGCATCTAAGAAGGAGTGATTGTCGGTCTTCCAAGCAACTCCTAGCAATTGCAGCCATTACTTAGGCGCTATATTTTCATTAAGGGTATTGGCAAGCGTTAAGTCTGGTGCGAATTCACAAGTTATTGGTAAATGATCGCTGAATTTAAGCCATTTATTTACATCTCCGACCTCCATTTTCTTTAGAGCGTTTTGAAATTCCTTACTCCCAAAGACATAATCGATGTGATAGGGTTTTAATAAGTTTCTCTGAAGAAAAAGGGTAGGCCGAGTTTCTTTACCTTGTTCTTCAGACCAATATTTGTGATACAGGCTTTCAATACCAATTTTTTTGAGTTCCCGAACAACGTCCGAGTGGTTCCACCATCTACTCCGTTTGTCCCAGAAGACGTTGCTATTGAAATCCCCTAGAATTAGACTATTTTTGAAGTTTGCTTTATTTACTTGGATATATTTCCATAATTGTCCGATATATCCAAACGTGGGGGCATTGTTTTTATGAGTCCAAACGGCCAATAAATTAAAATCGCGATTTATTCGGCAGGGTAAGAAATGTTTTACTTTTTGACCTTCATAACAGTCTGACCAATTTAGCTTGTCCAATTTTATGCTTTTGTCGGCAAAAATTCCGATTCCTCTATTCTTGCTATCTCCAATCCAACAATGGTTTTCTGCCCACTTCCTGTATTTGTCATGTTTGATTTCGACCGGATTCTCACATTCTTGAATTACATGAATATCGGCTTTAAAGGACGATAAATGTTCAAACTTATTCCTTAATGCTCCATTACAATTCCAAGTTAAAATCTTCAAAGCAGAAGTTTCTTTACTACTTAGCGCCCTATTTGCTATTGACAAATAGCCCGTTGCGCGATTTGTGTTATTAATTGTTCTACGCTGACCTTTTACCTAATTATATTCCAATACTGCTCAGTTTCTTTTGAATATTTACCGCCAAGAATTTTATCCGTTATGCCCTTTCGGATCAGATTGTATTTATATAAGTTTATCAATTCCTGGGGAGGTTGCTCCCAAATAGAAAAATAAACTCCAGAACCATTCAAGTACGAATTTAAAGAACCAAAAATCGCCTGGCTTTCATCAATGGTTGCGTATACATCCTTAAGCTTTAAATCATATTGAAATTTATCTTTATCCTTATCAAGATGCACATAATATTTATCCCGATAATTTTTTATCCTTTGAAGATGCTGTTCAATCAACCAATTAATTTGTATTTGTAATTCTTTTAAATTATCTAAACTTGGAATTTCTGTCCATTTAATTTTATTTCTATTGGTCAGACAAAAATTAATTGTCTTAAAAAGTCCAAAATGTTCGTTTGGAGATAGAATTTTATTGGCGTCAATGATTAGCAGTTTAATGCAGTTCTTATAAGTTCGATGTAAAAATCTTGACTTTCCTACTGCACCTTGGAAATAATCTTCTTTTCCATTGGAAAGATGTTTTATATCACTTCTCAATAATTCCAATTCTCCTAATAATAAGAAAATTTCATTCAGCCGATTTTTTAAATTATCTGTATGCATCTTTGGCATGCTTAGCGGCGAGATTGTTCTTGGCTCGCAGCGTGCAAATTAGGGATAACTTTCCGGTTAAGCACGAGCCAATTTTTTTAATTTTCTTCAAAAAAAATTTGTCGAATTTAGCACTGTCCTAAAAACGGGAAGGCTACAAACGCTTGGTTATTGGCGTTAGTTTTTATTTTACTTCTATTCGCGTAATAGTGTAGCCAAGTTCTGTTAATTGGTTAATCAAGCCGCATTCGTACATGAAGTGACTTAACCCGACCGCCATAAAACAGTTCTTTTTTTGAAATAAATTACTTATTTCTTTTATCCACCTATCGTTTCTATCTGTCAAAAGAAGTGCATTTCTACAAGGTTCGTTCAGTTGATAGTCTATCTCCATTTTTGAATACCAATTGAGTTCTCCGCAGTCGTTTACATTTTGGGTTTTAATTTTTTTAATGATGTTCGCGAGTCTCCGTTTATGGTTTCTTCGGGGCATTCCCTCAACATCTTTGTTTATTAAATCTATCTGTTCTTTTGTAGTTTCAAGCCCGAAAAGTTCTATGTTTTGTTCAACTGCCTTGGTTGCTATGTAATCATCTAAAGATAGAAACGTGTCATTTGGGTTGTTGCCTAAACAAACTCGCTGTTTAAAATGTCTATTAAGAAAGACATACATTTCAGTAGGCGTCATTTTGTTATAATCGGTAGGGCTTTTAGCGAAAAGTGTTTTGATGTAGGACAAGTTGTCCTTATTTAAAAATTTATTCCATCGAGTAACAACAGCTCTGCTATTAATAACGTCCTCAGCCATTTGCCCAGGAATGTTAAGGTTTTCCTTTATCAACAATTCACTGGATGCAAGGGCCTGATTAGCTAATGTTAATGAGTCAAAAAATACTTTTCCAAAGGCGTGGTGGGTTCCAAATAGGTAAGATACGTGATCGTTATTGGACGAAGTTACCTTAAACAATATTGTATTTATTGAGTTAACATCTGTTTCGCTTTTTATTTGAGCTAACCCAAATTGAAACGACAGCAGCGAGACCAAAGCTCCAAAAAAAATGCGTTTTTTTATTGTGTGCTCCATATTGCGCTCTGATTATTTTTTGCGTCAAGTAGTATCAAGTGAGGCTTAGGGGTACTTCCGTCAAAAATCAACTTGGATGAAAATAACAATTTATTTTTGATCCAAAATGCTATTCAATGAGGTATAATAGGTTCTCTTTGTTGAAGAATCATTTGACGTTTTCCACTGATATTGATTTGATCAAAAGACCTTTTACCCCAATAAGAAAGCAGTAATTTTCCATTGGAATAATCTGCGTCAAATAATTGATTTCGGTACATTTATGCATTTTCCACATTTTGAGGGCAGTGCCCTAGAGGTCTCACGGGTGAGGAAAGATCGAACGTGAATTGGTTCTTAATTCGGGAAGGAATCCGCCTTGGTGGATGGCCCCTCGAAACAAGAACAGGTCTGACGATGAGTAGACGGGTGGCGACCTAATGGTCGCCACCCGTCTACTCGATTACCACACGTTTTGTCTCCCTTAGCTGTGAATTCGATTCCGCTTGAGTTCTGTTTTCGTGCTTTTTAATCCGACCGAATATCGATTCCTGCTACTTGCGTAATGTCCGTTCTTTCTTTGTTGGGATTTCGTTCAAACGATAACGAAGATTTCATAATTTCCGCTCGTTCTCATTCCGTAATGACCTTTGTTCCTACCATTTCTTCATCAGTTGGTCTCTCGAACCAATTTTCCATAAATTCAAAATTCTCCATGGTTACCTCGAACTCGAATGTAGCTCCTTGGCTATCGTTTCTTTTCATTACCCTCTCCAATCGGGTTTCTTTTGGAATGTCCAAAAAGTGGGTTTTTATTTGGTAGCCGTTCAGATCCGCGAATTTTCTAAATTTTTCTCGATGCTCGAATTTGGATAGTCCCAAGTCCAGGATAGAGTCAGTGTTTGAGTTTTCCAACTGTTGAACTAGACCCATTATTATTTCTTCCGCTCTGTTGATTTTTTCGAGGAACCACTCAAGGCCATCGGTCGGTTTCTTATCGGGAAGAAACAGTGTGTTGTTCCACTTGTCGATCGAAAATATAATTCCGTTCGTTTTTTCTTTCAATTCCGATGAGTATGTTGTATTTCCGGAACCCGTATTTCCGACTATCAGGTGGATCATTTGGTTTATTTCGATTTCAAGCTGAAGATTATTTTCATATCTTCAAGCCCAATTGAACTCCGTTTTTTCGTTTCTCCCAAACTATAATTTTTAAATCCGCTTGAAATGTGTGGTAACTGGTTATACCACAATAAAACTAACGATTTATCCCTTTACAATGTCGGATAACATCATGTTTTCTTGTTTTTTATCCGTTTTGGGTGAAAGCGTTTTAGTTGGTCGTCCCTGAGCGTATCGAAAGCGAAGACCAACGGCTCAACTAATATAGTTCCAAATATTTTTGTACTTGACAAGTTGCGCGTAGGTGTGCCGGACGACCAAATTGTCGGGGTGCTCTAGCCCCGGGTCTTTCTTTAATAGCTGGATGGCGTAATGGCGGGCGGACTTCAAAATGTCGTTGTCCTTTATAATGTCGGCGATTTTTAGGTTGAGCACTCCGCTTTGTTGGGTGCCCATGATGTTGCCGGGGCCGCGCAGGCGTAAATCGACTTCGGCGATCTCAAAGCCGTCGTTGGTTTGGACCATGGTCTGCAAGCGGGTCTTGGCCTCGGAGGAGAGCTTATGCCCTGTCATCAGGATGCAGTAGCTCTGCTCGGCGCCGCGTCCTACGCGACCTCGTAACTGGTGCAGCTGCGAAAGGCCGAAGCGCTCGGCGCTTTCGATGATCATGACGGAGGCATTGGGCACGTTGACACCGACTTCGATTACCGTGGTGGCGACCATGATCTGGGTCTCGCCCTTTACGAACCGCTCCATCTCATAATCTTTGTCCGCTGGTTTCATCTGCCCGTGAACGATGGATATTTGATAATCGGGAAGGGGAAAATCGCGGACGATACTTTCGTAGCCGTCCATCAAATCCTTATAATCCATGGCCTCGGATTCCTGTATTAAGGGATAGACAATATATATCTGCCTCCCTTTCTTGATTTCGTCCCGGATAAAACGGAATACTTTCAGTCGATTGGAATCGAAACGGTGCACGGTCTTGATGGATTTCCTGCCGGGAGGGAGTTCGTCGATTACGGAAATATCAAGGTCCCCGTACAGGCTCATGGCCAGGGTACGGGGAATGGGGGTAGCGGTCATGACCAAAATATGTGGGGGAATCTCGTTCTTATGCCATAGCTTGGAACGCTGTGCTACGCCGAAGCGATGCTGCTCATCGACTATCGCCAGTCCCAAATTCTTGAATTGCACCTTGTCCTCCAACAGGGCGTGGGTGCCGATGAGAATCTGCAGTTCCCCGCTTTCGAGCTGTTCGTGGATTGGCCTTCGAACGGATTTCGTAACGGAACCCGTCAGTAGGGCAATGGTGACGCCGGTACCTTCGAGCAGTTCAGCGATACCGGCATAATGCTGGTTGGCGAGGATTTCTGTGGGTGCCATCAGGCAGGCCTGGAAGCCGTTATCGATGGCGAGTAGCATGATCATCACGGCCACGATGGTCTTGCCCGAGCCGACGTCGCCCTGTAATAGGCGGTTCATCTGGGCATTGCTTCCCAAATCGGAACGGATTTCCCTGATGACCCTCTTCTGGGCGTCGGTAAGCTCAAAGGGAAGGTGCTTGGCGTAAAATTCATTGAAAAGGGTTCCGACCTGATCGAAATTAAAGCCCTTTATCTTTTGTTTGCGCAGCATCTTTTTGGAAAGTAGCTGTATCTGAATGTAAAATAGTTCCTCGAACTTTAGGCGGAACTGCGCCCTGGCCAACAGCCGCTGGTTTTTCGGAAAGTGGATGTTGAACATGGCCTCGCTCTTTGGCAACAGCTTTAGTTCGTGCAGGAGGGCGGGGGAGAGGGTCTCGGAAAATTTGCCACGGGTCTCCAAGAACAGTTGCTGTATCAGTTTGTTGATGGCCCGGTTGGTGATGCCCTTATTGCTTAATTTTTCGGTGGATGGATAGACCGGTTGCATCGCAACTTTGAGTCCCTTTTTATGCTCACTGAGCAGTTCCATTTCCGGATGGGGCATGGAGAACTGACCGTTGTACCAGTTGCATTTTCCGAAGATAACGTAGGGGGTGTTCAGTTTTAGGTTTTCCCTAATCCATTTTTGGCCCCGGAACCAGACCAGTTCCATTTGCCCGCTATCGTCCACAAAAGTGGCGACCAACCGCTTGCCTTTTTTCTGTTCTACGGTCTTGACATGTAAAATTTTCCCCAGAATCTGTACATCGGCGTTGCTGCGCTGCAACTGTGCTATTTTGTAATACTGAGTCTTGTCGATGTACCGGTTGGGAAAGAGGTTCAGCAGGTCTTGAAATGTCTGCACGCCCAATTCAGATTGCAGGGCTTCTGCCCGGTTTGGACCTACACCTTTGAGATAGGCAATCGGGGTCTGTAGCAAATTGGCGTTCATCGGGCTAAAATTAAGAGTTCGGTGCTTGACGTGCAAACCTTACAATGTAAAGGATACAGATTGGTAGCATCACGCTCTTTTTTAGGCTGGTCGACCAAAACACTCCTATATTTGTAGTATGAAATGGTTGTTTGTATCGCTGCTGGTGCTGGACTGTACGTTTGGAATCACCCAGCATCAGGAGAAGGTTGATTTTATTCGGGGGGATGTTTTCCTGACTCCCTTGCCGGAACACAAGCGGATCGATGGAACCGTTACGTACGATTTCGAGGTGTTAGAGGATGTTGATTCCGTCTTTCTGGATGCGCATCAGATGGATTTCTCCGCTGTGCTTTTGGATGGAAAAAAGATGGCATACTCCAACTCCGGCTCCAAGATTACCATTTCCAAAAGACTTGAAAAAGGCGAGAAACATCAGCTCCATCTTAAATATTCTTGCATCCCAAAGCAGACGGTCTATTTCTTCGGATGGGACGATGATGTTGTGGACAATGAGCAGATCTGGACCCAAGGCCAGGGCAAATACACCAGCCATTGGCTGCCCAGCTTCGATGCCATGGAAGAGAAGGTGGAGTTCGACCTTCGTATCCGCTTTGATGCCGCGTACGAGGTTATTGCCAGCGGGACGCCGACAGTTGACAATGACACTATTGGAAGCGGGATGCCGAACCCGGTCAGCAGGATGCTAAATGCCGTCAATGAAGTGACTGACCGAAGAATGCCGACTGCCGAAAATGCCGTTGGGGCTGACAGCTCTCAAACGGCAGCCAGTGAAGTGATTGTCAACAGGATGCCAGTAGATACGAAACCCGATTTCACAAAAATAAAGACCTGGCGGTTCGATATGCAACATCCCATGAGCAGCTATCTGTTGGCATTTGCCATCGGAAACTACGACAAACAGCAGCTGCATTCGGACAGCGGAGTTCCCTTGACGAACTATTTTTATCCGAAGGACAGCCTACGGGTCGAGCCTACCTATCGCTACAGCAAAGTGATTTTCGATTTTTTGGAGGACGAGATCGGGGTGTCTTACCCGTGGGGGAACTATAAACAGGTTCCCGTCCACGATTTTCTCTATGCCGGGATGGAGAATACGGGCACTACGATTTTTTCGGATGGCTATGTCATCGACTCCATTGCCTTCGTCGATAAAAACTATGTGAACGTCAACGCCCACGAATTGGCCCACCAATGGTTTGGGAACCTGGTTACTGAAAAGAGCGCCCGCCATCATTGGTTGCACGAAGGGATCGCCACTTATTACGCCTACCTGTCGGAAAAGAAGGTTTTCGGGGACGATCATTTCCATTGGAAACTGTATGCCTCATTGACGCAGCTCCAGGAACAGTTCGACAAGGATAAGGGGGAAAGCCTACTCAACCCGAAAGCCAGTAGCCTGACCTTCTACGAAAAAGGGGCCTGGGCCGTTTATATGCTTAGGGAGCAGTTGGGGGACAAGGCCTTCCGCAAAGGCATCCAAACCTATCTGAAAAAGTACCGTTTTAGAAATGCCAGGGTCTCCGAGTTTTTGAAAACCATGGAAAGCGTATCCGGCAGGGACCTGTCCGATTTTAAGATGGAATGGCTCGATAGCCGATCCATCCCCTTTGAAAAGGCAAAACAAAGCCTGGCCCGGCATTCTGCATCCTTACGGCTACTTTTTAAAATGGAGCAGGAGCTTGAGAAAGAACCGGATGACGCTATCGACTACGCCGAATACTGGAACGCCGGCCCATCCATCCATCTTAAAAAATACATCCTTGAAAAGCATGGATCTGCCCTTCCCGACAAGATGATAGAAGCCGCTTTTGCCTCCGATTCGGTCCCCCTAAGGCAAGCCTTGTCCACCGTCCCCGATATCAAAGTGTATCCGAAAGCCGCTTTTGAGTCCCTCTTGAACGACCGTAGCTACGTGACCCAAGAAAACGCTTTGATCAAACTGTGGCAGACCTATCCACAGGACAAAAAGAACTATTTGGATAAGACCAAGGGTTTAACGGGACTCCCCAACAAAAATCTGCGCCTTTTATGGCTGACCTTGGCCATACTGACAGAAGACTACCAGGGGAGCGAAACTAAGGCCTATTTCGATGAATTGAGCGGGTACACCGCGCCGCAATATTCCTTTGAGGTCCGACAGGGCGCCTTTTTTTACCTGAAGGAAGTTTTCGGGTTTACCGATCAAAACCTAAAGGACTTGCTTCAGGCGACAGACCATCACGCTTGGCAGTTCAGGAATTTTGCACGCAGGCTGTTGGATGAACTGATACAAGATCCGGAATATAAAAAACGGGTGGAAATTTTATCGATGGAACTAAAGGAGGAAGATTTACGTTATTTGGATAGTACTGAGTACTGAGTACTTCGTATTGAGTACTTCGTATTGAGTAGTGCGGACTTGGCACGGAGAAAAGGAAACGGTAAGTGCGGGTTTTGAATTGTGGACGCCGGACTGTCAGTGACGAACTGCGACCGGTGAGCTATGTTTTGAGAACGGTTCTATCGAAATAAGAAATGAACGGCCAATCGAGCACCGAACACTGTTCATTGGTCACTAGCTAACGGCACATACAAATCAAACCGACAACCGACAACCAACAAATAACAACTAACAACCATAATACTATGAGAGCATTGGTCATTTCGGGCGGGGGCAGCAAAGGGGCTTTTGCGGGCGGGGTTGCCCAATACTTGATGCAAGAGCTGCATCATACCTACGATCTGTTCTTGGGCACTTCGACCGGCAGCCTGTTGATCTCGCATCTGGCCCTGCAAAAAATCGATAAGATCAAAAAGGCTTATACCTCGGTGGATCAAGATAGTATTTTCAGCAATTGCCCCTTTACCGTCCAAAAGAAACACGGGGTGAACACCATCGGTATCAACCATTGGAACGTGCTGAAGAATTTCTATAACGGAAGTAAGACATTCGGGGAAAGCCACAACCTTCACAAACTAATCAAGGAAACGCTGACCCAGGAGGAGTTCGATACCCTGAAAAAGGGTCCAAAAGAAATTGTTGTAACGGTCTCCAACCTCTCGTTGAACCAAGTGGAGTATAAGAGTATCGACGATTACGATTACGAGGAGTTCTGTGAATGGATCTGGATTTCCTGCAACTATACCCCGTTCATGACCCTCGTCCGTAAAAACGGTTGCGAATATGCCGATGGCGGCTTGGGAAATATGGTGCCTATCGAAGAGGCCATTAAACGTGGGGCGACGGAAGTGGACGTTATTATCCTACAAACGGAGGTAAGCCATTTGAATCGGCTTCCCTCAAAAAATCCCTTTTCACTGATGACCTCTATTTTTGAGTTTATGCTTGACCGTATCGAAAATCAGAATATCAGGATTGGGAAGTATGTGGCCAACCACAACGACGCCATCATCAATTTTTACTACACTCCGACGGTACTCACTACGAATTCCCTGATTTTCGATAAAGCCAAGATGACCGCGTGGTGGGAGAGTGGGCGCAATTTCGCCAAGCACAAAAATACCGAACTGAACCAGATCGAACCGGAAGTCAAATAGTTGGCAGGGGCAGTTACAATCGGCAGTTGCCGTTCGGTAGACAACCGGTAGCTGTGTTTATACACTAATCAACGTATACACTCCTAAACTTCCTTTACCACAAATCCGCAATCTCTTTTTTGACAAAGGCCAATGCCGTGGCGGAGGGCGATTCCTTGTCCATCGTCTGGGTCAGGATGTCCTCGCGAAGCTTGTCCGCCGAATCCGTTTCACTCATGGCGGCCTTTCGGATCATCTGCACGGTGGCATTTTTGGCAGCCTTGATAATATTCCAACACGCGTCGGTCATATATATCTGCTGCGATAGGTTGTGGTCGAACTCGTTTTCGATACTTTTTATCAGCAGGGACTCATAGGCATTTTTATCCGTAGATTTGGGCGCGACCCGTACCACGAGACTGGCAATGGAAATCCGTTCCAAAAATAACGCCATCCGCTCGTAGGCCTGGAGCCGGATAGGGAGGGTGTTCTTCTGGGTATCTTTATGCAGCAGAAAGCGACGGCGACCGTCCTCGTTCTTGGTGTGCAGCTTAAAAAAGTAAAAGGCGACTACCCCGGTAACTACTGCGGGGAGCAAAAAACCGAACATTTGCAAAATTCCTTCTCCGGACATATAGTGTATTATTGATTACCGTGAACTCAAGTCGAGCTCTGGATGTAAAACGAAGGAATTTTATAAAAATTATGTCAGTTTTTCATTTCTTCCCGCACCATCAGATAGAAATCGTCGAATTTAGGATGTATTTTCACCTGTATCCCTTCCTTCAGGTTTCCGTCCTTGCCCACGGTCGTGATTCGCTCGGGGTCGATGGCGAATTTATTCTGTAGTACGGTGGAGATTTTCAGGGCCTGTAGGGCGGGTACATTGAGATTCCCGGTCATGCTTAGTCCCTCGATATCCACAGCAGTGGTGGGATTGGCCTTCAGCACGTCGGCTATTTTTTCCGTCCAAATTTCCGCTTCGGGGGTCAGGGTAGTGTCCGTATCGTTTCCAAAAAGACTTTCCAGATCGGAGGAGACAACGACGGTGCCGTTCGTTACGGCAATCCTTGCATTCTCTCCCAAGGTCTGTTTTACGTTGGTCAACACTACGATGATGGTGGAGTCGTTACTGGAGATAGCCGATTTGATCGATCCCAGTTTGGCCTCGGTCGCCCGAAGACTTCTGATGGCACTGTTCGCGATATCCGAATTTTTTGTGGAGACTGTCGTAAAGTCGGTGAGGTTGGCCATCAGACTGTTGTTGGTCTCTTGCAGTTCTGTCACCTGGGCTTCGAAGGATGCGGCCCGGGTCTGGGCTACCCTTTCGTCTTTGCGGGCGTTCAGCAGTTCTGAGTTCAGGGAATCCAATTGCGCTCTCAGGTTATCGATTCGGTCGAACAGCTCACTTTTTCTTTGGGCATGCAGGCTAACGGACGCACAGAGAATAAAAAGTAGGGGGAGTACGTATTTTTTCATCATGGTAATATCGATTTTAGGGGATATTTTAAACAGGTATTCGTTTGGATGATAGTTTTAATTGGACGTAAAAGTATGGCATTCTTTTTTCATAGGGAAATAAGTCCTGCTGGGGTAGGGACACTCCTACACTCGATTGGAACGTACAAACCCTCGCAGTATTGTACATAAACGATGCCATTTTCACTGTTTTTTTACTTTGGATGTCCCCCGAGCGCGTTTGACCTTTATCTTTTTGACCATCCAATCCGGATACTCGGATGCATCTTCGGCCTCATAGATCCTTAGATGCTGATTTTCCGGCGGGGCTTTCAGTTCATCGGGATGGCATCCTAAAATCTGGGCGGCGGTGGCTACTCCCGAATGTGAGGCCCCGGCAACCCCATGTGACAGAATGCTGGACCCGCAGAGGTGCAGGTTCTCGATTTCGCTTTTGGCCTTGAAGGCAAAGGGACCGATATGTTGGAGGCTTTTTTCGGTGCCGTACACGTTGCCGTCGGTGGTATTGATATAGTATTCGTTGGTAATAGGCGTGCCCAAGTCTTGGTGTACAATATGTTCACTGATGCCGGGGATGGCCTTTTCAAGCCCTTTGATCATTTTTTGAGTGAGCCGTTCCTTAAAATCCAAATACGCTTGGGAGCGCTCTGCATCCTCGTTTTTGTATTTTTCGAAAGCTTGGTAATCGATAAAGGTTATGGCTTCGATGCTATGGTGCCTTCCGTCGAAACTCGTGGGATCTTTGAGGGTGGTACAGCTGATGAAAAGAGCCTCAAAGGCATCGCCCTGATCGATGTCGGCATTTAGAATTTGCTCGAAGGGGTCTCCGCCGTCTTTAGTTTCCGGCATCATCCAAATGTTTCCGGAATCCATCCCGGCCTTTCGCAGGTCCATGTCCACGGTTAAAAAAAGCATCAGCGAGGTACAGGAATACTTCGTCTTTGCAAGTTTTTTCTGCAATTTGGAACTTAAATTTTCCCGACCTATCAGTGTGTTATAGGTGATACCGACATCGGCGTTCGATACGATACGGTCGGCGAAAAGTTGCTGGCCGTTGTCCAGCGTCACCCCGACCGCTTTTTTCTGTCGATCGCCCTCTAAGAGAATATCGCGTACCCCGGTACTGGTGCGAATTTCCCCGGCATGGCGCTTAAGCGCATTGGTCATGGCCTTTATCAAGGCTCCGCCCCCGCCCATGGGGTAGTAACCCCCTTGGTAATAGTGGTACATCAACGCGCTGTGCAGCACGAAGGGTACCTTGGATGGCGATACGCCGTGGTCGCCGCACTGCACGTTGAGAATGTTTTTTAGCAGGGGATTTTTGATATGCCAGCCGATAACCCGTTTTAGGCTGAAGAGCCCGTATCTTACTAAATGCCGGGTGCGGTAGGGGAGGGTCAATTTCTGCCTAAATCCCTTAAGATAGGGCATCGCATAGAGTTGTCGGCTGACCTTTCGGGTCAACTCCAGATACTTGCGGACGTTCTTCCGCTCCTTGGGGAACCGGTGGGAGAGGCGGTCGATCAAGGCATCGAAATTAGCGGGATAATCAAAACGTGCAGCACCGATATGCACGTGCTCGTAGGCATCGGGATTCATCCGGAAAAAGACCAGGTCATTGGCTATTCCCAATCCGCGATATAGGTTGCTGGTGGCTTCGCCTTCTCCCAAAAGTCCCACGTAATGAACGCCCGGGGTAAACCGATGTCCGTCCAGGTAAAAGCTATGGCACCAGCCTCCGGGAACATCGTGTTGCTCCAGCACCAGCACTTTTTGACCCGCACGCGCCAAGCAGATGGCCGCCGCCAGTCCCCCTGCACCGGAGCCGATGACGATGGTATCCCATTTCCCCTCAGTAGGTGCCAACGGGACGTCGTTATTTTTCGTGTCGGTGTTTCGGGAACTCACTCTTCTGTGTTTCGGTCTTTCTATTTCGACAAAGCCTCGGAAATCGCTTCCTCTACTAGGGGCTCCATGACTTTATAGCCTTCGACGGTCGGATGCACTTCATCGTGGGCATATTTTTTGGGAAGTCCGTTGCGGTCGTCCGCCATGGCGGAAAAATAGTCCAAATAAACATGTCCGTTTTCCTCGGCGTAGGACCTGATCATTTTGTTGAGCTCGATGATCTTGGGTGCGGGTCCAAGTCCGGGTTTCCACGGATAGTCGAAGGCCGGTAAGGTAGAGGAAAGCACTACCTTGATGTCGTTGGCCGTGGCGATCTCGGCCATGGATTTGATATTATCGGCGATCATCTTAAGGGTCGAGGGCCCCGTATTGCCGGCAATATCATTGGTGCCTGCCAGAATAACGACAACTTTGGGCTTGAGGTCCACGACATCCTGTCGAAAACGGACCAGCATCTGTGGCGTGGTTTGGCCGCTGATGCCTCGATTGATATAGGGTTTCGCCTTAAAAAATTCCGGTCTTTTGTTCAGCCATCCTATGGTAATGGAGTTTCCCATAAAAACCACACGATTCTCATCTGTGGTAGGAGCGTCCAGTTTCTGGTTGGCTTCCCGGAACTGCTCTAAATTGGCCCAATCTTGTCCATATAGACCTTCTACAAGGCCGATGCCAATTAAAAAAGCGAGTAAAAAAGATCTAAGGTTTTTCATACTGTTGTGGTTGTGGTGTTAATTTCCATGACCTGAATTTCCCGGTGCTAGTGTCATATTCATTTCCTTTTGGGAATTTGGGAATTGGTTTTGTGAATTTGATGCCTCGTACGCATGGATCGAAGTTGTTCGTTCAGTGCGCCTTGACCGATCTTGACCTGGGGGTTTCGCATCAAAATGGTTTATATGAGTTCATCGAATTGCTTTTGTTCTTCTAAATTGAGCGGCAACTCCCGCTTTATTTTTTCAGCGTTCGGCCGTTGCACGAACAAATAAACGATCAAGGCCAAGGCGATGACCAAATGTAGCGCATTTCCCGTCCACAAATACGCCAATAAGGCTAAAAGTCCCGGTCCCTCTAGAACCGCATATTTGAGTATGGACGCCGTCTGGTATTTTCCCAGTTTCAAGGAAAGCTGCTCTTGCTCTGTTATCGCTTCCAATTGTTTTTTGAAAATCCATTGGCTTAAAAAATACCCGGCCGCCGCCACTATCGGTACGATATAGGTGAAAAGGGACTGCCGGTCCATCCGCGCAATAAAATCCTGGTTTTGGTAATAGGCAAAAATGGCAAAGATCAGCAAGCCCGCCGTAAGTGTCGTGTGGATTATGGTCAGGATTTTCAGGAAAATCTTCGGCTGCATGAGGTTGCTTATAGCTATTCTCGCTTAAACGGTTTTTCTGGTAAGATCGACTACGGTTGAGTTTTATTAAATTTGATCGCCTGCGTCGGATTAATATTTAGCACTTTCTCCGTTCGCGATGGTACGTTCGATAAACTTGCGTATGTCGTTGTTGGCCGTTTCAAGATCATCGCGCCGCAGGTACATCATGTGGCCGCTGCGATACCCCTTGAATTCGAAGCGATCTTTCATCCGCCCGCTGGGATCGACCTGCCACATGGTGTACTTGGCATTGAAATAAGTGGTGGCACCGTCGTAGTACCCACTTTGGATCAGTACGTTGAGATAGGGATTCTGGGCCATGGCCTGGCGCAGATCGTCACGGGTATTGTCGTTCTCATTGTTCCACGGATGTACCGGTCCGAACATATTGTACTTGATGTCCGTCTTGAAATTGAGCTTTTCCTGTAAGTAATAGTTGATGGCCGGGGTGAAGGAATGGAGCCACGAGGTCAGCTCGGGATTGTAGTCCGTTTTCATCCCTGCTACCTGCCTGTCAAAACCTAAATATCGGCTATCGAGCCTTCCCAAGGTATAGGCGCCCTTGTCCCTCAAAAGATTTTTCCAAAAATAGGAAGTGGAGACGACCAGATTTTGATCGAGGATTTCCTTTTTGGCCAACCCGGTATATTGGGCCATTTTTTCGGCCACGGCATTTTTTTCGCTCTCCCCGATACTCCAACCTTTGGCCAAAGCGGGTATCAAGGTGTTCAAGGTATATTCTTCGGATTCCGGAAGGATATCGAGCAAGTCTTTGTTCTGAAGTTCAGGGGGAAGAACCTTGTGATGCCATGCTGCCGCGGTAAAATAGGGTAGGTTCATGGCGTCGGCAACCGGGCCCCCGACCCGTATGACCTTATAGTCTGCGGGAGAGACCATGATAACGCCGTTCAGGTACATCCACTGCTGGTTTTGCAGGGCGAGGGAGAGCCCCATGACCCGGGTACCGCCATAACTCTCGCCTACAATGTATTTGGGAGATCGCCAGCGGTTGTGGCGAGTAACAAAAGTGTTCAGCCATTCCGCCAGATATTCGATATCGGCATTGATACCGAAGAATTTCTCGCGGCCTTTTTCGTCCAATTCTTCAGGAATCGTCCTGGAATATCCTGTATTGGCCGGATTCACATAAACGATATCGGTCACGTCCAGCACCGAAAAGGGATTGTCCTTGATCCCATAAGGTTGCACGGGATATCCCTCATCGTCGATTTTAAGGATGCGCGGCCCGGTATAGGCCAAATGCATCCAGACCGAGGCCGAACCCGGTCCCCCGTTAAAGGAGATCAACAAAGGTCTAGCCGCCCTGTCCTTGACATTGTTTCTAGTATAATAGGTGTACTGCAGGGCCGCAATCGGCTCTCCTTTTTCGTCCCATGCGGGCTGCATGCCCGCCGTAGCGGTATAGTCGATGGCGGTTCCGTTGATGGTCACACTGTGCTGGGTGGTAATGGCCGTATCGATGGGAATTTTCCGTTGATAGGCGGAATACGAGGGGGAATCGGTTTTTTGGGCTTCTTTTTGTTGCGCATTGAGCGCAAAATTAAAGCAGAATAGCAACAGGACACTGGCGAAAAGCTTGTTCATCAAATTGGTTTTTATGGATACGCCCTAAAATTAGGAAAAAGTTTAGGAGTGTACGGGTTTACGGATGGGAAAATAAACTACGGGGCTACGCCCTGCCCAAAAGTATAGTTCAGTCCTTCTTCCTTTCGTCATTCCTTCCTTATTCCTTGCGTCATTCCTTCCTTATTCCTTGCGTCATTCCTACTTCAGAACTTTTCAAAAACGCCCAACCCGAATAATGCAAAATCGTATTTTACGGGGTCGATGGGGTCGAGTTTGCGCAGATTTTTATCAAGTTCGGCCACGGCTTTGGCGTCGTTCTGCTTGCGTAGGAGCAGTTTAAGTTTTCGCGCCACGTTGCCGGAATGTACATCCAGGGGACAGGATAAACGGTCGGTGCCGATTTGTTTCCAAAGTCCGAAATCCACCCCTGTATCATCGGGTCGCACCATCCATCTTAAAAACATGTTGATACGCTTCGCAGCGGAACCTCTCATCGGGTCGCTCACGTGTTTTTGGGTACGGGCAGGATGGGGAAGCTCGAAGAATTTTTTTTTAAAGGAGGATATGGAGGATTGCTGGAAACCCTTTGGGGCCTCCATGGCGAAGACCGTTTCGAGTCCCCCGTGAAGTCCGTATATGTTCTTTAAGCTGGTTATAAAGTAGGATGCATCCCGCCCATTAAAGGTACGGTGCACAAAATCCGTCAACCGTTCCAGGTCGTGCGCCTCGTGGTTCGTTACAAAATCATGGGGAGCGTTGTCCATCAAGTTCATTAGCCGGGTGGCGTTGTTGATAATGCTTTTGCGGTTGCCCCAGGCAATGGTGGCGGTCAGAAAGGCGCTGATCTCGATATCCTCTTTTAAGGAGAAGCGATGGGGAATCTGTATCGGATCGCTTTCCAGAAACTTGGGATGTTCGTATTGCAGGACCTTGGCATCCAAAAAATCCTTAAGTTCTGTTTTGGTCATTCCAAAGGTATGTTTAGAATTTTCATTAGTAGTATCGGGCCCGCTAAGACAAGGTTATAACATGCGTGCAGTGCCACGGCCCACATCAGATCGAACCTGACACGCAAAAATGCAAAAATTAGGCCCACGCAGGTCTGGGGCAAGATTAAGAGCAGGTTGAACCAGGTAAAGGATTCGAAATTGCCGAGATGTACGATGCCGAAGCTCAAGGATAACAAATAGAACACGTATTTGAAAGCTCCGCTGTTTTTAAACCAAATCAACGGTCCCCTGAAAATCAATTCTTCAAGCGGAGGCGCTACGACGACCAAAAAAAGAAAGAAGTAGAATGAGCCGTGTTCATCGAGCATTTCGCTCAAAGCATGTTCGCCCGGCTTTATTTGGAAGGTCGCTTCGAGCATTGCGATCAGCACGCTAAGAACGAGACTTATGGCGACGGAATAGCCCAACAGTCGGAGAAAAATTGAAATTCGATACTTAAAACCAAATGTGTCATCCTCTTTATAAATCGGATTTTTTACAAAATCCCAAATTTCCGTTAGCATGGTTTCCCCTTCGAATTAAATAGCGTTTAAAAAATTCTAAATCGTGATTTTTTCACGGAATTCTGACCTCCAATTGTGTTGGGCTTCTATTTTTAAGGCAACTTGAGGCGGTTTTTTGAGTTTGGCATTAGGCCACCACTTCCTTGTTCACGATGACCCCATCGACCATGGTTAGTTTGCGGTCTGCCATATCGGCCAGTTGCTCATTATGGGTAACGATGACGAAAGTCTGTCCGAATTGGTCGCGTAGGTCAAAAAAAAGCCGGTGCAGGTTGTCGGCACTTTCGGAGTCCAGATTACCGCTCGGTTCATCGGCGAAGATGATTGCGGGGTCGTTGACCAAGGCACGCGCCACGGCTACCCGCTGTTGCTCCCCTCCGGAGAGTTCGTTCGGCTTATGGTCGTAGCGCTCCGCAAGTCCCAAAAAATCGAGCAGTTCCTTGGCCTTGGCCTCCGCTTTAGCTTTGGAGACGTTCTTTATAAAGGCCGGGATACAGACATTCTCCAGGGCTGTAAATTCCGGCAGCAGCTGATGGAACTGAAAGATAAAGCCGATATTTGCGTTTCGGAACCGGGCCAGTTCTCTGTCGGATAAGGTATTTACGGCCACCCCGTCGATCAGCAGTTCGCTCTGGTCGGGGTTCGAAGGCCCGTCTAGCGTACCCAAAATCTGCAGCAAAGTAGTCTTGCCGGCCCCGGAGGTTCCGACGACCGATACAATTTCCTTTTTTTCGATGTGGAGGTCGACACCTTTTAGCACTTGCAGCTCCCCATAAAATTTTTGGATGTTTTTGGCCTTGATCATGCGCGTGGTTTTTTCTTTATCGGACAAAGGACTAAAAAATTTTGAAGACGCGGCCCATCCTCGGGAAAAATCGACAGTCTTACCTCTTGTTTACTCGATAATCGAGATTTCAATGCTCCGAGGCTTACCTCGAAACCCTAATGTTTTTTCCTTACAAATGCTTCGAGGGCTTGCCCCGAGGTAGTTGATCTAGCGTCTATGTTCTTATCTGACGATTAGGTAATGAAGCGGACAACCATCTTCTTTAAAAATCAAAAATACTAAAACCGATCATTGAAAATCAGGATACATCCGCTAGTTTTACTAGAAAATAGTATCATTGCCCTCGGATAGATCCCTATTTTTGTTTAACATTGTACCCAAATAAATAAACAACATACAATCTTATGTCCCCTTACCAAAATCTTGAGGAATACAATATCGAAATCGCCAACGACGTAAAGTCCAGCTACACCAAAATTATCGGTGAGCTTGGCGAGGACGTCAATCGAGAGGGACTCGTAAAGACTCCCGAGCGGGCCGCAAAGGCCATGATGTTTTTGACGCAGGGCTACAAACAGGATGCGGTGGAAATTCTTAACAGCGCCATGTTCGCCGAAAGTTATGACGATATGGTCATTATTAAAAATATCGAACTGTATTCCCTTTGCGAGCACCATATGTTGCCGTTTTTCGGGAAGGCGCACGTAGCCTATATTCCCGATGGACATATTGTGGGATTGAGCAAGATACCCCGGGTGGTCGATGTTTTTGCGCGCAGATTACAGGTGCAGGAACGCTTGACCCACGACATTCTAGAATGCATTAATAACACTCTAAAGCCCAAAGGCGTTGCCGTGGTCATCGAGGCAGCCCACATGTGTATGATGATGCGGGGCGTGCAAAAGCAAAATTCGGTCACTACCACTTCGGGATTCCGGGGCCAGTTCGAGAAAATCGAGACCCGTAACGAGTTCTTGAAACTGATCAGTTCAGAACTTTCTTGAGAATAGAGAATAGAGAATAGAGAATGGAAGACCGATGTTCCACGGGAGACGGGTGACCGAAGACACGAGCCTCTAGGTACTTGCCTGCCCCTTAGTTCTTGCCTCTGCATAAATTCCCTGCCAACCGCCACTGCGACTGCGAACTGCCACAGCCAACTACGAACTGCCACTCGAATTTTTGGCACTTTTATTGCTCTACCACACCCGAACACGTAACTATTTATATGGATAACGCAACCGACAACAAATACAAAAAATTGTTATTAGGTATCGTTTTCGATGGCATCGGAATGCTTTCCTTTGCCATTCCTTTTATTGGGGAATTTTCCGATATCGTTTGGGCTCCGATTGCCGGATGGCTGATGACGCGCTTGTACAAGGGCAAAATTGGCCAAACTGCCGGAATTCTTGCTTTTATTGAAGAAATCGTTCCCGGACTCGATATTATCCCCTCTTTTACCCTGATGTGGCTTTATACCTACGTATATAAGCGGACCCCGAGTAAAAATACCGTGGAGGTATAGGTCCTCCTGATGCATCGCCCAAAGCCTGGCAATTCTCCTCCCATTTGTGCCAGCCTCCGTCAGCATAGGGGCGTTGAACCCGTGCTTGCCGGCTTCCATTTCCTAAGAGCAAAACGGTGAAGGAACTTCCCCACGGACTTCGTTGATCTGATGCCTGTTCTTGCAGGATTCAAGTTTTTGCTGGAAGCCATTCCCCGGATGACAGCATTCCGTTCCCCCAGCAATCCCTGAACACCACGGTAACCTCACCTTGCATTTTTAGCAATAAAACACCTTTAAGAGTTTATTAAAGACAACTCACAAGCTTCATTTTTGATGAAAAACTACTAAAATTTAGTTAAAATCAAGTGAGGTATGTTAAATCTCGACAAATTTCCAAACCCTCGCCTATCCCATCCCGTTAGTATTACCAAAGCAGAACGAAAAGTCTGCCTTATTAACTAAAGCACAATCATTATGAAAAAACAGAAGATCAAGGTTATCAGCCCGAAAGGAAATTCCGGCAATCCGCGCAGACAGTTTATCAAGTTAGGGGGGCTCGCAGTAGCGGGGGCCGGACTTATGGTGGCCTGTAGCAAGGAAGAGATGGCCATGCAGCCGACAACTCCTCCAAATCCGGATGCCGGAGGTGACGGTGACGAGACACCGGACGAAGGAAATGGAATTTTCGATTTGGGCGAAGGGGACTTGGGCGTTTTAAACTATGCCTATGCACTGGAGCAGCTCGAGGCTGATTTCTATACCAAGGTCGTCAACGGATTCTATAAAAACTGTTCGCAGGAAGAGAAAACGGTGCTGACCGATCTCTATTACCACGAGGTAAACCACAGAGAATTCTTCAGGGCGGCAATAGGTGCTGCGGTCGGAGATAAGACGGAGTTGATGTTGCCGGACCTGGAATTCGATTATGGTGATTTCGACTTCGGAAACCGAGATCAGGTATTGAATACAGCGAAGGTTCTTGAAGATACGGGGGTATCGGCGTATAACGGAGCCGGTAAATTACTGGAAAATCCCACCTATTTGGTTTTGGCAGGTAAAATCGTATCCGTAGAGGCGCGACATGCCTCGGCCATCCGAACCTTGGTTAACCCGGGGTCCGCGGATTTTGCAGGTGATGATGTGGTCACTGTAGACAACGGACTCGATCTTTCCAAAGATCCTTCCGAAGTGCTTGCCGCGGTCGCCGGTTTGGGCTGGCTGCAAACGGAATTCACCGCTAGATTCTTGCCTTAATCGACTGCGGACAAAAATAGTATTTCAAATCCCTTTAAAAACAACACATTATGAATATTATAAAATTTTTAGATGAATTTACCACCGACAACTTGGTGAATAAGAAGTCCTCCCGACGTGACATGTTCAGCACTTTTGGCTCCTTGGGAAAAAAGGCGGCCATGGCTGCAGTACCCTTCGGCCTGGCTTCCATGCCCTCAAAAGTGTTCGCTCAGGATTCTGGCAACGCAGCCGTCGATGCCCTACAATTGGCATTGACCCTGGAATATCTGGAGGATGAATTTTACCAACTAGCCTTGGATTGTACCTCGCTTCCGGACGGAAGACCACGAGTAATCTATGAGCAAATCGCCAAACACGAGGCGGCCCACGTCGATTTCTTGATGGCCGGGCTGGAAGGTGCGGGGGTGGAGCCCGTAGCAAAACCGGAATTCGACTTTACCGCCGGAGGAATGTTCGATCCCTTTAGGCAAAATGGGGCCGACAAAGAAACTGCCTACGCCCAGCTATTGGCTTTGGCACAAGCCTTCGAAGATACAGGAGTGCGTGCCTACAAAGGACAGGCCACCAATCTTCAGGGAACCCCGTTTTTGACGGCCGCCCTACAGATTCACTCGGTCGAGGCGCGTCATGCTTCCGAAATCCGAAGGTTAAGAGGATTAAAAGGATGGATTACCGGCAACGAAAGAGGGGCCGGAATGCCCGAAGCGACCCAAGCCGTTTACAACGGAGAGGAAAACGTAACCCAAGGGGGCGTCGATGTAACGACCCTCGGCGATGAGGGTCCGTTTACCTTCGAATCATCCACCGAGGCCTACGATGAGCCGATTACCGGTGATACCGCCGTGGCCATTGCCAGTCTCTTTATAAAATCATAATCGATTCATGCTTCAGGTTTTTTGGTAAGGACCGCTGATCAATTCAGCGGTCCTTTTTATTGTGTTTCTTCCGATAAGCATCCATAATTTTTTCTTATCCGGTAATGTTTGTGAAATATCAGTGTGTATCCTTACCTTTATTATGAATTTCAAGAAGAAGTCCAGTTCATGCCAACCCTATATTCGATGCAAAGAAGAAAATTTGTCCAAAAAGCTACCTTGGCCTCCATGACCGCTGTATTGGGAACCGAAATCGTCTTTGGCGGTATGATGCCGAAAGATTATGTGCCATTGGGACTTCAAGACCCCGATCCGTTTAAAATGTTCGATAAGGACAAGGATATGATCGTATTGAACGACAAGCCATGGAATATGGAGGCGGTGGCCCATCAGTTGGATGATAAGGTGACCCCCAACAAGTACATATTTGTACGGAATAATGGTCTGATACCGGAGGAGGTCGACCCGGCCACGTGGACGCTGACCATCGATGGGGAATCGGTCGAACAGAAAAAAACCTATTCCCTGGAAGAATTGAAGTCCAAATTCGAACATCATACCTACCAGCTGGTGCTCGAATGTGGCGGTAACGGTCGTAAGGAATTCGACCCCCCGACCAAGGGAAACCAATGGGGAGTGGGAGCGGTCTTCTGTGCGGAGTGGACGGGGGTCCGGTTGCGCGATGTACTCGATGATGTCGGGGTAAAAAACAATGCCGTCTATATCGGGTACCACTCGGCCGATGACCACTTAAGTCGGAATCCTGAAAAAGAGCCTATTTCACGTGGGGCCCCGATGGCCAAGGCCCGGCAAGACGAGACGCTGCTGGCCTTTAAAATGAACGGTGCCGATATCCCTTTGGTGCACGGGCACCCCTTGAGGTTGGTCGCAGGAGGGTGGCCGGCCTCCGTTTCGGGCAAGTGGGTAGAGCGGATCAGTGTCCGCGACCAGGTACACGACGGCCCCAAGATGATGGGAACCTCTTATCGCGTCCCCTGTAATCCCGTGGCGCCGGGTGAAGAAGTGGCCGATGAAAATATGTGCATCATCGAATCGATGCCTGTAAAGTCGTTGATTACCTACCCTAAAACCGGGGCGATGATTTCCAAAGGGGAAAAGTTGGGCATCAGGGGACACGCATGGGCCGGGGAGCTCGAGGTCGATAAAGTGGAGTACTCCATTGATTTCGGAGCCACTTGGAACAAGTGCAATCTGGAAAGACCTGCCAACAGATTGGCCTGGCAGCATTTTTCCGCACAGGTCGATTTTCCCAAGAAGGGCTATTATGAAGTATGGTCGAAGGCTACCGATGCCCAGGGAACATCCCAGCCCATGTTGATTCCCGGATGGAATCCAAAGGGATACTTGAACAACGCTTGCCAACGAATCGCCGTAAAAGTTACCTAGATGGAAAATAATCAAGATAAAAACAGGGAAAACCTTAGGATGGTCCGTAGGCTTGTGGTAGTCATCGGATCGGCCTTTGCCCTCATTGCACTGGTGGGCATCTATCTGATGGCGGACCCCGAACTCTCCCTGTTTAACAGTTATGATTCCGAATTGACCGATGTTCCCCAAGATTCCGAAGCGCCAGAAAATGCCGAGGAAGATGATTGGGACAAAATAGAGAACGGCGTCCATGTACGGACAGGATTCGTCGATGCTCCGGGCATGATGGAAACCTTACAAAACTGTACCAACTGCCATTCCGCTAAATTGGTGATCGCAAACCGGATGAACGAGGAACGTTGGATCGAAACCATCCGCTGGATGCAGGAAACCCAGAACTTGTGGGACCTCGGCAAGAACGAGGAAATCATCGTCGATTATCTGGTTACCAACTATCCCCCAATAGATAAAGGCCGAAGGGAAAATTTGGCCGACATCCAATGGTACGAGTTAAAGTAAAACAATATTTGCCCTGATAAGAGCATGGGCCTTTGGAGACGTACGAAAAGTCAGTCCAAGACCTACAAAATATTGTTGCCCCTTATTTTCCTTCTTCCTTTTTCTTTTAGGCCTTTATTCAAAATAAACATCCATATGGCTTCAGAACAATCAAAGTAGAACCGAGGTATCGTGTCATGAGGCTGTTAAAGCGGTATGCTAACTCCCAAATGGATATTTCGACCGATATTCGAAATACCATCCGTTTTTAGTCGAGATAGGTGGGAGAAGTAGTCCTTGTCCAGAATATTATTTCCGCTGATCCGCACCTTCATCTCTTGATCAAGAACCGAGACCGTTCCGCCGACGCCTAGGCTCAGCAATGAATATCCGTCCGTTACGGTCTCAAATCCGCTGACCTTGTCCTGTTTAAAGACAGATTTCAAGGTAACGAAGGCATAGCTCGAGGAAAGCCACGAACCGCTTCCCGAAAACTCCGTCCTAAGGGTGTTGCTAAAGGTGTTGGCGGGAATCAGCGGTAGATGCCCATCGTCGGCCAATTTCCCGGTTACGGACTCAAAACTGCTTTCCACATGCAACCAATCCAACGGATGCGGGTGGATGTGCAGTCCGATTTCGCCCCCGTAAAGGTCGGCGTCCTGCTGTCGATAGCTAAAAACTGCATTTCCACCGATCGTTGAGCCATCGGGCTCGATAAAGATGTAATTGTTAACAGCATTGTAAAATCCGTTGATATACACTTCGATGTGCTCGTTCCCGTATTCCAGGGAAAGGTCGGTCTGAAGGTTCTGCTCGTTCGTGAGCGCGCTGTTACCTCTTTCATACCGATTGGTACCTTCATGTACACCGTTGGAGGTGAGTTCCGCCAGGTTCGGGGCGCGAAACCCCGAGGCGAGGTTGATACGCCCGGTAAAATTCTCCAAAAAATCCTTTTTATAGCCTACTGCCGCATTAAAGCTGTTAAAATCTCGATTTAAGGCCTCAATTGCACCTTCCTCGCCCAGAGGGCCGCTGGCCTTTCCGTCGATGCTACGGTAATCGTAACGGAGTCCCAATTGCAGGTCGCTATCGTTCTTAAAGTGGATGTGGGAGGTGCCCATGATGCCGATATCATTGGTGTTTGCATCGGGAATCAATAGCTCTTCCCCAAAGTTGCTGTTCGTCTGGTGCATGCCCTGCACTCCGAAAATGGTTTCGAGATTGCCCCATTTGGGGAGATGGTACTGTAGGTTGTAATTGAAGGTGACCAGGTCCATATCCAGGGCAGCTCCGTCTTCTCCCTCCTCGAATTCTTTTCGGGTGTTGAAGGTATAGCCAAAAGTGGCCTCCAAACTAGATTTATCGAAGAAGACACTGGTTTTGGAGCTTAGGATGTGATTGTCAATTTGCTGATAGGGCGATTCAGGGGTACGCGCGCTGGTCCGTTTGCCGAGTTCTTCAGGAATGCCCAATTTCAGGTTGTTATAGTTGTACCGAAGCTCGGTTTTTAGAGTCGTGGTCTGATAGCCCAGGCCCGTTTTCAGGTCGTATTCCCGAAATCTGGAATTGGTGACGCTTTCTCCCCCGGTTTCGTAATCGGTATGGCTCGCGGCACTTCCGCGTACCAGAAATTTAAATTTCTCTGAGGAAGAAGCTATTCCCACATCGCCGTCGAACCCCCGAGTATTTGAAAAATAGCTGAGGTTGACGTCGGCGTCCGTTTCCCCCGCGTTGGCAAATCTTTCAGGATTCAGATAGAGCACCCCGCCCATGGCATCCGAACCGTAGAGCAGGGAGGCAGGACCCTTAATGACCTCTATACTCTCGATGCCGGCATCGCTGATACCCAACCCATGCTCGTCGCCGAATTGCTGATTCTCTAGCCGAACGCCCTGGGTATAAACAAGCACCCGATTGGAGCTCAGACCGCGGATTACCGGTTTGCCAATGCCCAGGCCCGTCGATACGCTTTCCACCCCCGGCACGTCGGTAATACCGTCGGATAGCGTCACGGCACCCCTAGTCTTCAGTTCGGCCACGTTGGCGCGTTCGACCTTCATCACATTCTCCCGTTGCAGTTTATGAAAAGGCGTCGAGACAATGACTTCTTCCATTTCAATAGCACTAGGGGAGAGAGCGACGTTCAGGCTGTTGCTACCTTTTGCGAGCGTTACAGTTTCTGAATAGGTCTGGAAACCTATGGACGATACGACCAGTTTATAATTTCCGATAGGCAGTCCGACGATTTTAAAGGTGCCATCCTCATCGCTGACGCTTCCTTTTTCCAATTTGGGAAAATAGACCTGAATACCTAAAAGGGGTTGGCTTGTTTCGGCATCAGTGACGATGCCTTCCAATGAATTCTGTGATTGCCCGTAGGTTACAGCTAGGGCAAAAAAAAGGATAATATAAATACGTTGCATACTCGTAATGATTTAAAGTGAAAACTTTATTTAATAGAATTCAAATTCGATATATTATGCAACATAGGGCGGACCCCTTAATACAAAGTGATGTTTTTGGAATTTACTTAGGAAGGAATAAGAGGGATAGTTGTTTTTTGGATAAAACAAGGATAGATGTACCGCATCCGTATGAAAAGAAGGATAAAACTGAGGAGAAAGGTTAAATTTCTGGAAATCGCAATCTACTTCCGCTTCGTGAAAATGAAGGGAATTGGCATCGGAGCATTCTAGATGATGGTGCTCAAAAAGCGCATGGGAGAGTTTTGTTACTGACGGTGCCAAAATGCAAGCGACCAAGAGCAGGCACGTTCCGGAAACAAAGAAAGGAATTATCCGTCGCATACGGCAAATCTAAACAATCCGAAACAAACCCTAAGGACAGTATATATAAAATCTGAAAAGTGGACTGTTCAAAGCACTTCCTTACGGTCTTATCCTTTGAAAAGGAAACCCAGCCCCAATCGGTCAAGCATTTTCTTTTCGAAACTCCAAAAGAACGCGAATTGGCCGAACAACCATCCGAAGGCGACCAAAAGTACCTGATACACGGGGAAAATCAAGAGAATTCGGGCGGACCAATAGAGCCAAGCGCTGGTAGTTTCAGTGTTCAGACCCAAAAATTCTGTCAGCGGCCCCGCTAATTTGGCAGAGGTAGAACCCGTTATGGCAAAAACGATTATAATTACGGCAATCTGAAAGTTGGAATCGATGCCCCAGCGTTTTTTTAGCTTTTCCATATCAAAGTGTAGCCTTGTTCAGTTCAAACTTCGGTTACCGCAAATATACAGGTTTGCACTAGAAAAAAGAAAACGCTTTTGTTCCCAGATCAGAAAAGCCGACTTAAAGCATTCTGCCTTTAATCCGTTATTCGTAACCCGACCCCCATCAACTTTCTTCCGTCACCCGTCTTTCGTCACCGCTATAATTAATCTGGTCTCTCATCTATTGTCGCTTATCTCATGTCTCAATCAGAACTGATAGCGGATTCCCAGGGCAATATCAAAGTTAAAGCGACTGTCGAAATTTCCGAAATTGATCAGTCCGAGTTCGGGACGGATATCCAAGGAGACCAGCACAGGGACGTCAAAATTGTACTCGACACCGACATCCCCCGCGAACAAGCCGAAGAACCCTCCATCGACATCCTCGAAGAAGTTCGGATTGTTCGGACTGGGCACGGGTTCAAAAGAGGCACTGCCAACTCCTGCGCCGACGCCGTAAAACCAATTGAAGCCAAGGTCGATTTCGTGTACCCACTGGTAGAGGGCGGTAAGCTTGACGGCATCGTGCTCCCGACTGTCCCTATACCCAAAATCGATTTCGGCCCGGGTGTACCGCCCCAAAAGACGTTGATACGAAATCTCGGCGCCAAAGCCGTCGCTGTCCCCCAACCGGAGTCCGATGGCGTTGTCCGCGATTTCCTGGGCTTGAAGTGCGGTGAACGAGCTGAGTCCCGCGAAAAGGACCATCATTATTTTTTTCAACATTCTATGCGTTTTGAATGTAACTGCTTTTGGCTATTATTGAAAGGAATTATTCCCCTTTCAAGCATAAAAACTTAATTTAGCGTTCAAAATTGCTTTCCATTGGATAAAAATCTACTTCTTGAGCTCCAAGCCTCGTTGCGGGGCCAACTGATAGCCGACAACCTGACCAAAACACTATACGCTACCGATGCCTCGGTGTACCGGAAAATTCCGCTTGCCGTCGCCTTTCCCCAAAATTGCGAAGATATAAAGAAACTGGTGGGTTTTGCCGGAAAGCATCAGATCGGACTGATACCGAGAACGGCGGGAACCTCCTTGGCAGGCCAGTGTGTAGGGGAGGGCATCGTAGTGGATGTATCCAAACATTTCACAAAAATCATGCATCTCGACGAAAAGAAGAAACAGGTGACGGTGCAGCCCGGGGTCATCCGTGACGAGCTGAACCGTTATCTGGAGGCATTCGGCCTCTTTTTCGGGCCCAATACCTCCACCTCGAACCGCTGTATGATCGGCGGGATGGTCGGCAATAATTCCTCGGGCACGACCTCGATCCAGTATGGGGTGACGCGGGACAAGGTAATCTCTCTTAAAACGATACTTTCCGATGGCAGCGAAGTGGAATTCGAGAGCCTATCCGAAGCCGATTTTGAGAAGAAGCGGACATCCGATTCACTTGAAGCATCTATTTATAGGAATCTATATACTGAATTATATAATAAGGAGATACAAAAAGAAATATTATCGGAATTTCCAAAGCCTGATATCCATCGGAGAAATACGGGGTATGCGGTAGATGAACTTTTACACAACCGTATTTTCGGTTCGGTAGATTCTGATTTTAATCTGTGCAAGCTGCTCAGCGGAAGTGAGGGTACTCTCGCATTTACTACGGAAATCACCTTGCAACTGGATGATCTGCCCCCGAAGCTTTCCGCTATGGTGGTGACCCATTACGAGACATTGGATGCCTGTCTGAACGATGTAGTACCGGTAATGCGGCATAGCCTGCATACCTGTGAGATGATGGATCGGGTGATATTGGACTGTACCAAGAACAATCGCGAACAGCTGAAAAACCGCTTTTTTGTAGAAGGGAATCCCGCGGCGCTCTTGATGCTTGAAGTGAAGGCCGATACCGAGGCTGATTTGCAGCGACAGTTGAACGCCTTGCAGTCCACCATCGCCGATTCAGGCCGTAGTTACGCGAGTCCCGTACTGCATGGCGGAGATATTAACAAAGCGATCGAACTGCGGAAAGCGGGGCTCGGATTATTGGGAAATATGGTCGGCGACCGCAAGGCGGTGGCCTGTATCGAAGACACCGCTGTCGCATTGGAGGATCTAAAGGATTTTATAGCGGAGTTCAGCCAAATCATGGAAGGATACGGTCAAGATGCCGTGTACTACGCCCATGCGGGGGCGGGTGAGCTGCATCTGCGTCCGATTTTAAACCTTAAGCGGTCCACCGATGTAAAAATGTTCCGGGGCATCACGACCGATGTAGCCCGACTGACCAAGAAATACCGGGGTTCCTTCAGTGGGGAACACGGCGACGGTATCGTGCGGGCGGAGTTTATTTCCCTGATGATCGGGGAGTCCAACTACAAACTGCTCAAACGGGTGAAAAGCTACTTTGACCCCCATAATATCTTTAATCCCGGTAAAATTGTCGAGGCCTACCCCATGGACGAATCCCTGCGTTATGAAATCGATCGCCAGGAGCCGGAAATCGATACGCTGTTGGATTTTTCTGACAGCAAGGGCATTCTTAGGCTGGCGGAAAAGTGCAACGGAAGTGGGGATTGTAGAAAGACCGAGCATGCCAGCGGTGGCATGTGCCCCAGTTATCACGCCACCAGAAACGAAAGGGATACGACCCGGGGCAGGGCGAACGCGTTGCGGGAACTGCTGACCGTTTCCGACCAAAAGAACCGTTTTGATCATAGCGAACTGAAAGAGGTGTTCGATCTCTGCCTCAGCTGTAAGGCCTGTAGTAGTGAATGTCCCAGCAATGTGGACGTAGCTACGCTGAAAGCGGAATTTCTCTACCAGTACCAGGAAGCGAACGGGTATCCGATGCGGAACAAGCTTTTTGCCTACAACACTAAGCTGAACCGGTGGGGCAGTCGGGTAGCGGGACTCACCAATGCCGTTTTCGGTTCGGATATTTTAAGCGGATTGCTGAAGAAGTCCGTGGGAGTAGCTCCGCAACGAAGCCTTCCTAAAGTATCTAGTTCTAATTTCGATAAATACCTTCAAAAATTTGAGAACCAACATGCTGTATCAAAACGAAAAGTAGTTTTATACATCGATGAGTTTACCCGGTACCTCGATATTGACCTAGGTAAGGATGCCATCGAACTCTTAACCGCTCTGGGATATGGGGTTGAGCTTTTTAATGGGGAAAGCGGTCGTACCTACATATCCAAGGGATTTTTAAAGCAGGCCAAAAAACTGGCCGTAGGGAATATTTCAAAGCTTAAGCAATTTGCCGATGAGGGCCGTCCTGTTATTGGATTGGAACCTTCGGCCATCCTGACCTTCCGGGACGAATACAAACGCTTTTCGCAAGATTCGGAAACTACCAATGCCGTTGCCCTCAACTCTTTTCTTTTGGAGGAATTCCTGTCCCAGGAAATTCAAAAGGGGGAGCTTACGCCAGAATATTTCACGAAGGAAACCAAGATTATTAAAATCCATAATCACTGCCATCAAAAAGCATTGAGCAATCAAAAAGTGACCTTTGACGTACTCAACCTGCCGGAAAATTATAAGGTATCCATCATACCATCAGGTTGTTGCGGTATGGCGGGCTCCTTCGGTTATGAAAAGGAACATTACGATGTGAGTATGCAGGTGGGGGAGTTAAAGCTCTTCCCATCCGTTCGAAAAGCCTCTGAAGAAACCGTCATTTCGGCGAACGGTACCAGTTGTCGGCACCAGATTTTTGATGGAACGGGGAGGCGAGCCCTGCACCCGGTGACGATTCTGAGGAAGGCCCTGATTTGAAGGAAGAGGATAAATGTCTGGGCTGTCAGGCAAATCAAGCCTCTCGACTCCGATCGAGACAGGCGCGGTCTGTCAGGTCGAGCGCATTCGAGACCCCATAGAGAAACATGGTATTCCCGAAATGGGCCGGTCTCGAACGCAACTAAAGGACGCAACGGATTAAAATCCGCTTACCTTTGAAGGACGCTTCGAATGACCAACGATTCAACAACCGTGCAATTGCAACATAAAACAGTGCTTTTTATCGGCTTTACCTGGCCTGAGCCTACTTCCACGGCAGCGGGTAGTCGAATGCTGCAGTTGCTTCAGGTCTTCGGAGTACGAAAATACCGAAGGGTTTTTACCAGCGCCGCTGCCGAATCCCCCCTTTCCCTCGACTTAGAAAGCTTTGGCGTTGAGAAAAGAGTCATAAAGCTGAACGATACCGGTTTCGACACCTTTATTAGCGATCTAAAACCTGATATCGTGGTTTTTGACCGTTTTCTGACGGAAGAACAATTTGGGTGGCGAGTGGCGGAATTCGCTCCCCAGGCTCTTCGTATCTTGGACACCGAAGATTTACACTCTCTACGTACGTCGAGACAGGCGGTGTTGAAAAAAGGCATTCCTTTCACGACCGAAGCATGGCTGCAAAGTGATACCGCGAAGCGCGAAATTGCCAGCATCTATCGTTGCGACCTGTCGCTGATAATCTCTGCCTATGAAATGCAGTTGTTGACCGAAGTCCTGAAAATCGACGATAACCTGCTGCTGCATCTCCCATTTATGTTGGACGCTGTGGGTGAAAAAACCCTTGCAGCCTGGCTTTCTTTCGAGGAGCGGCGGGATTTTGTCTGCATCGGCAACGGTAAACACGCGCCCAACGTCGATGCCATCTTGTGGCTAAAAAAGGAAATCTGGCCGCTGATCCGAAAACAGCTTCCCGATGTGAACCTTTTGGTGTACGGGGCCTACCTTCCCCAGCATATCCAACAAATGGATAATCCCAAAGAAGGATTCCGGGTTAGGGGGTGGGCGGAAGACGCCATTGCTGTTCTGCAGAAGGCTAGGATTTCGCTGGCGCCCCTTCGATTCGGGGCCGGCATCAAGGGCAAGTTGATCGATGCGATGCAAGCGGGCACGCCTTCGATAACCACCGATGTCGGGGCCGAGGGCATGTGCGGAGGACTCCCCTGGAACGGGAAAATTGCAAATTCGGCCGAGGACTTCTCCGCGGCAGCTGTCAGACTGTACCGCGATGCCTTGAGTTGGCACCGGGCACAGCGATATGGCATTAGCCTCGTCAATAGCTTTTACGATAAAGGACGGCTGTCCGAAAAGCTCATCGCCACTATCGAGAAAATTGGTGAAAACCAGGAGCATCACCGGAACCAAAACTTTATTGGGTCCATGCTCCAACACCATACCATGACCAGTACCAAATATCTTGCCAGGTGGATCGAGATAAAAAACCAAGACCGCCACTAATTTGGTCGGGGGTCATAGCAGGTCGTTTAATTCGGCCAATCCAATAACTGGGATGATTTAGCGTCGATCTTAAAATTTCCGCTGCACGACTTTTACGGCATCCACGGGAACATCCGTAATTATTTCAAAGTCGATAACGCCCAAGACCAGGCCCTCTTCCGTAATGACATCGACTTCCCATTGGCCCGGTTTTACGTTGGATTTATAAGTATAACCGCGGAATCCGCCGGTACGGCCTCCTGTAATTTCAAAGCCGATATTGTCCATAATTTCCCATTCCCCAGTAGCGGGATTAAACCATTGCCAGCGGTGGAGAATGGATTCCCTTAATGCGGTAGGGGCGAATATCGAGGAGAAGATAAATACTTTTTCGCCCGGGGTGTGGTGGAACTTGAGTTTGTGGTCCCTCCAGAACATATAACTTTCGTTCGGTTCATAGCTGACAAAATAGGTGTTGTCTTCGAGACGGACATTTTGCGACACAATTCCTTCGTCCAAAGCCAAGGGCACCGGAGGGATAAGCCGAAAAAAATAAAAGAGGTTTATCAGTGCGTAAATAAGGGCAATAATTCCGATGAGCTTCCCCAGATGGATTTCGTTTCTGGTGCTCGGGCTTGAGAAATAGGTGACCAGAAGCAATACCATCGTAATCCCTAAACTGGCCGCTCCCGACAAAAGGAAAATCGACGTTCCCATATCCTTTATAAAAACGGGGACCATGAAGGTCAAAAACGTAAAATTCAAAAAAAAATAGACACTGAACTGGAGGTATTTATTGGAAATTCTTTGTTTTAGGAACTCGTTGGCAAAAAGCAGAGCTACCAAAATGACAAAGAAGGTTGCGGTCTTGGAGAGGGATACGCTTCTTGAAAAATAGATGACGTAGGCACTCGAGAGACCCCCAAAGAAAAATTGGATGGCCAGGGGAAAGAATTCCTGATAGCGTTCCAAAAAGGTGTTTTTCCACCGCCCATCGTCCGCGAGATTATAGGCGTAGATGACAAGGGTCAACGACGTCATATGAAGGCAGAGCACCGAGAGGTCGTAGGTGCGGTCGATGCGGCCCAGGGTCAGGGAATCAAAGATAAACCCGCCCATAAAGAACACGACCGGGGCATATTTTTGATGCTTTCGAAGAAACTTTCGAAACTTGCTATTCCGAAAACGGACTAAGGTTCTTTTTTTAAGCATTTTGAATAAAACGTGGGATACGGTCTTTTATTTGGTTCTGCACCAATGGTATGGGCGATCTTAGGATCCTACCAGTCATTGAAATGGCGCGCTCATTGAAAGCGTACGTAAAAGCAAGGGAGAAAGGCGGTTAGTTTTCCTAGACTTCCTAAATAAAGGACCAATACCTAAGAACACTCTTTTGTCCTTTGCATGTTTGCGCTTTCTTCCATTCGTCTTTTAATCAAGTTTCAATGGCATTTATCCCGTTTTAGAAACAATCGGATACTTTATTCCGAATCTCTCATTAACTACGGTACGTTCCCTTTATATCCCGCAAGATATATTAATTTAGTCCGACCGATAACAAAACAATAAAATTTGAACACATGATAAGACCCGATTGGAAAACCGCCAAGAATTTTGAGGATATTACCTACAAAAAATCTAAGGGAGTGGCCCGTATCGCTTTTAACCGGCCTAATGTGCGCAACGCGTTTAGGCCCAAGACCACCAGCGAGCTCTATCAGGCGTTCTACGATGCCCAGGAAGACACCTCGATCGGGGTGGTGCTGCTCTCCGCCGAAGGACCGTCGTCCAAAGACGGCGTGTACTCCTTTTGCAGCGGGGGGGACCAGAAGGCTAGGGGAGAACAGGGCTATGTTGGGGACGATGGCATGCACCGGCTGAACATCCTCGAGGTGCAGCGCCAGATCCGATTTATGCCCAAAGTTGTCATTGCCGTAGTGCCCGGATGGGCGGTAGGAGGGGGACACAGCCTACACGTGGTCTGCGATATGACCTTGGCCAGTAAGGAACATGCGATCTTTAAGCAGACCGATGCCGATGTAACCAGCTTCGACGGTGGCTACGGCTCCGCCTATCTCGCCAAAATGGTGGGCCAGAAAAGAGCCCGTGAAATTTTCTTTTTAGGAAGAAACTACTCCGCCCGGGAAGCCTATGAAATGGGCATGGTCAATGCGGTCGTTCCCCATGAGGAACTCGAGGCGACCGCCTATCAATGGGCCCAAGAAGTATTGGAAAAATCACCTACCTCGCTAAAAATGCTAAAGTTCGCCATGAATTTGACCGATGACGGAATGGTGGGGCAGCAAGTTTTTGCCGGGGAGGCCACGCGATTGGCCTATGGTACCGATGAAGCCAAGGAGGGCCGGAATGCCTTTTTAGAGAAAAGAAAGCCGGATTTCGGAAAGGACAAATGGATTCCCTAGTCCCTCTTTTCAGGCTATAAACCAAAAAGGGCCTTTCCGCTAGGAAAGGCCCTTTTATCGAGAACACTATATGAAAAAATGAAAAATTAACTTCGTTTTAATTACAGTGTAAACATAGGGGCATCAGACGGGAAAACGAAAATTTTGTTGTGAAACGATGGATTTTAGTGGTGTAGGATGTCAAAAGTGTTGTGTAGCGATTTTCTGACCCCAGCACCGGACGTCGCCAGCAGTCCTTCGACAACCGTCCCGGTCCACTGACAACTTTACTACTGCTTTTCTCCGATTGCGGCTACAACATCCCTCAAAAATCCGTTAATATCGAATTCCGGTTCTTCGGCCAGTCCCGTTCGAACGACGACCAGGTCTTTCGAGGGAATGATAAATACGCGTTGTCCCTGATACCCATTGGCAGAATACATATCCCTGGGCACATCGGGATACTTCCCGCCCGCGTTCAACCAGAAATGTCCCCCGTAATCACCATCGGAATGTGCGGTGGGTTTGCGTACGTAATCCACCCACTGTTGGTCGAAGAGCTGTTCGCCGTTCCAATTCCCCTTGTTCAGATAGAGCAATCCGAATTTGGCCCAATCGCGGGTTGTGGCCCATCCGTAGGAAGAACCGACGAAATTGCCTACCATATCGGTTTCGATGAGCATGGAATGCATTCCGATTTTATCGATAAGGGCGGAATAGGGAAAATCGAGGTATTCCTGATGGGTGTCGAAGTCCTGTCTCAGGATTCCCGATAACAGGTTGGTGGTTCCGGAGGAATAGTTCCATACCTCAGTTGGCGGAGCGACCGCTTCTTTTTCCACCTGTACTTTGGTCATATCCGATTTCATAAACAGCATCCGGGTGACATCGGAAATCGTCGTGTAATCTTCTTCCCAGGCGAGTCCGCTTTGCATCCGTACCAAGTGGTCGAGGGTAATGTGCTTTCGATCATCGTTTTGCCATTCAGGCACCGGGGCCGGGGCATCGAGGTCGATCTTGCCTTGGTATTCCAAAATGCCATAGAGGGTTGCCAATACGCTTTTGGTCATACTCCAGCCCAAGATAGGAGTATCTTTGTTAAAACCTCTGAGGTACTTTTCACCGATGATCCGGTTTTTATAGACCACGAGCACCGTGCGGGTCTTTCGGCTCTCAGGGTAGGCAAAAACATCTTCCAGGGCCTTGTCCAACCGCTGGTAATCCACATTTTCGAAAATGGTGTCGGTAGTGCCGTTATTTCCGAAGGGAAAAGGCAGATTATTTATCAACCGGTTCCGGTGGGGTACGGGAAGACTTCTATTGGAATCGTAATGTTCATTGACCAGCACACATCCGAGTCCCTCTCGGCAGACGGATTTCCTTTTCATCAAGCCGAAGACCGTAGCGGTAGCTTCGTTGTTCATGGCATTCATTTTGACCTCCGCCAGATTGATCAGCGGTACATCGTTATCGTTCAGGATGACCGATTCGGCACTTCTGTCCGTTATAAAAACAGTGGAGGCCATATTTTTGGAGGCGTATCCGGATATGATATTGAGCTTTGGATATTGAAAGTAGGCGACGACTACCAGAATGACAATAGCAACGAGAAGAATTCTTTTCAATACTTTCATGGACATGGCTTCATTAAGGATGGTGGGTCAAAAATAAGCCAATCCATCCTTAAAAATACATTCGAAGGGAAAAGAGGACCGTCACTGGCCCGAGAGTAAGATAAAAATACCGATATTGTAGCCTCAACATCCCTAGTAAAATGAACAGCAACCGTCTTATTATCGTACTCTTCGCGTCGCTCTTTGCTTCCTGTGGCGAGGAAGCGAATTACGTTTGGAAATCAGCACAGGTGACCGCTTCTGCCTACAATTCCACCCCCGCACAGACCGATGGCCTTCCTACCTTGGCCGCTTGGGGCGATACGCTGTCCCCCGATATGAAGGCAATCGCCGTATCCCGGGATTTGGTCGCTATGGGGTTGGATCGGAATACCCGGGTAACGATCGAGGGCTTCGAAGGTGTCTTTTTGGTCAAGGATAAAATGGGAAGCCGTTGGAAAAAACGTATCGATATCTACATGGGCGACGATATTAAAAAAGCTAGGGAATGGGGGGTAAAAGAGGTGGAAATTCAGTTTAGGATACATAAGGATTCCACAAAAACAATCCAATAATTATGAAGAAAATGATGCTTCCGTTGGCCCTTATGCTTTTACAGTTTTCGTGCAAGTCCCAGTTGGATATTATCGACAAACCCATAATCTTTGACGAAACCCGTAGGGAACTTACCTTGGAATATCTTAAAGATCACTACGGCCTGGATCAGGATGTTCCCGACATCGATCCGAAGATGATTGTGCTCCACTGGACGGCCATACCCACTTTTGAAGGTTCGTTCGATGCCTTCTACAAGGTCCGGTTGCCCAGTTGGCGTCCGGACATCGCGAATGCCAGTGCCCTGAACGTCTCATCCCATTTCTTGGTCGATCAAGACGGTACCATTTACCGCCTGATGCCCGAAACGATTATGGCCCGGCATGTCATCGGCCTGAACCATACCGCTATCGGGGTCGAAAATGTAGGCGGAACCGAAGAGATGCCGCTTACCGATGCACAGCTTGAAGCGAACATCGCACTGGTAAAATTCTTGACCCATAAGTACAACATCGAATACCTGATAGGTCATTATGAATATACCGATTTCGAAGCCCATCCGCTGTGGATGGAAAAGGACGATGGCTACCGTACGAAAAAAACCGATCCCGGAACGGATTTTATGCGAAAGGTCAGGGAGGCCACCGAAAACTTAGATTTCAAGCAGAATCCCTAGCTTTGCAACCGAACAAAAACCAAGACCGAATGAACCTTAAACTTGCTTTTCTGGCCCTGTTTGCCGGTATCTTTTGTACGGCCCAAGAAAATGACATCACCGAGTCGCTCTATGGCACCTATGATAAATACCGGGAGGCTTCCTTGGATAAGCGCCGGATCAAGCACCGCCAACTCCAACCTTTGATTGCCGAGTACCGCCAAAGCCCCAAATTTAAAGTCCAGACGGTGGGCGAGTCCATCGAAGGGCGAAAACTCTCCCTCATCAGTATCGGCTCGGGAAAAACAGAAGTCTTTCTCTGGTCGCAGATGCACGGTGACGAACCGACCGCCACCCAAGCCATCTTCGATATCCTGAATTTTTTGGACAGTGATGACTTTAACGACGAGAAACGGGCCATTCTGGAAAGCTGTACCCTGCATTTTCTGCCGATGTTGAATCCCGATGGGGCCGAGGTATTTCAGCGCAGGAACCGATTGGGCGTCGATATCAACAGGGATGCTCTTCAGCTGCAATCCCCCGAAAGTCGGGTGTTGAAACGGATAAGGGACAGCCTCGATGCGGATTTCGGGTTTAACCTGCACGACCAAAGCACTTATTACAATGCCGAGCGCACCCAAAAACCGGCTACCATATCGTATCTGGCACCAGCCTATAATTATGAAAAAGAAGTAAATGAGGTCCGTGGCAACGCCATGAAGGTCATTGTTTTTATGAACGGGATCATCCAAAAATACGCCCCGGGTCAAGTAGGCCGTTATAACGACGATTTTGAACCCCGGGCGTTTGGCGATAACATCCAGAAATGGGGTACTAGCGCCATTCTGATCGAATCCGGCGGATATCCAAATGATGTCGAGAAGCAGGAAATCCGTAAGCTGAACTACGTCTCCATTCTCTCTGCCATCTATACGATCGCAAAGGGCAATTACAAGGATATTCCCTTAGAGGAGTATGAAAAAATCCCAGAGAACGACCGCAAACTTTTCGATCTTAAAATCGAGAACGCCACCTACCCGCTGCTCGGCCACGACTATGTCATCGATATCGGGATGAACCGTTTGGAGGTCGATGAAGAAGACCACAATAACTTTTGGTACAGCAGCCGCATTCTCGATCAGGGCGACCTCTCTACCTACTACGGTTACGAAACCTTTGACGCCTCCGGATATACCATAGTCCCCGGAAAAGTGCATCCGGAAACCATGAAATCGGTAGATGTTTTGAACAAACTGAAAATCGAATCCCTCTTAAAATCCGGATACACCTACATACGGGTGGCCGACATTCCCAAGGATATGTTGAAATCCCCGTTTCCCATCCATATTATAGGTAGTAAATTCGAAATACCGGAATTTAACATTGAAGTAGGTATCAACCCGACCTTTTTGTTGGAAAAAGATGGAAATATCGAATATGCCGTCATCAATGGCTTCTTGATCGATATCGATAAGGGACCTGCGGATTTTGGCAATGCGATGATCTATCGGTAGCGAAGTTGTTCGAAAAGTAATTCTTTTGCAATGGTCCGAGCCGTGGGGCATTTGAAACTTGGTGCTTGGCATTTGGATTTTTCACCCCCAAAGGTTGTTAAAACTTCCACAAAAAACTTGTTCCGGATATGGGTACGGCTATTTTCGCGTTATTGAACTCGTTTAGACATTTTATTTGGAACCGATCCCGAAAGCTTTCGGGAGGTTTTTGTGCCCTAATGAAGGCTTTTTCGAGCAGCATAGCCATAGATAGGCTACGATAAATAGGCAAAACTAGGGTGCAAAATGTGAAATTTGCAGATAAAGGAGAAAGTCTAAACGAGTTCATCAAATCGGTTTTATTTATTTGGTTAGAATTCGTAATTTTGCAAAATGTTTCAGAGACTCAGTAGAATTGTTCCCCTTTTATTTTTGGCCGGTGCACTGCATTCTTGTAGTGAATATCAAAAAGTGCTGAAGAACGAGGATGTCAAGGCCAAATATGATTTGGCCCAAAAGTATTACGAAGAGGGCGATATGAAACGGGCGAACCGGCTCTTTGAGCAGATTGCCCCTAAATACATCGGGAAGCCACAGGGGGAACGGGTGATGTTCTTCTTTGCGGATACCTATTTTCAGCGCGGGGATTACAACATGGCGGGCTATCAGTTCGAACGGTTCGTGAAGTCCTACCCCAAAAGTGAAAAGGTGGCCGAAGCGTCCTTTTATGGGGCTAAAAGCTATTTCGAGCTTTCCCCACGCTATTCCCTCGACCAGACGGATACCGATAAGGCTTTGGTCAAATTACAGGGTTTTATCAATACCTATCCCGACTCGGAATACTTTGCCGAGGCGAACGAGATGGCCAAGCAGCTGACCACCAAGAAAGAGCATAAGGCCTATGAAATTGCCAAACAGTACCATAAACTGGGGGAATTCGATTTTACGTTCCTGAATCCCGCCATCAGTGCCTTCGATAATTTTGTCACCGATTACCCGGGATACATTTATCGCGAGGATGCGATGTATTACCGTTTCGAATCGGCCACACAGTTTGCGCTGAACAGTTTCGATCGGTTGCAGCCCGAGCGTATCAAAGAGGCCAAAGCGGATTATGCCGACCTGAAGAAACAGTTTCCCGAAACGAAATACGAGGAGAAGGCGAACAAGCTCCTAGGAAGATTGGCCGCGGAGCAGCAGAATTTCACCCAAGAAAAAGAGACTAAATAAATAGCATTTAAAAATGGATATGAACGACCTGAAAAATTCTAAAGCCGCCGTTAGTACGGTAACGATCAATAGAAACGAATTCGACGAAAAAACGGATAATATTTATGAGGCTATTTCGATAGCCGCTAAGCGTGCCGTGCAAATCAATTCTGAAATTAAAAAAGAGTTGCTGGAGAAATTGGAAGAGTTCGCAACCTACAGCGACAGCTTGGAAGAGGTATTTGAGAATAAAGAACAGATTGAAGTTTCGAAATTTTATGAGAAACTACCGAAACCCCATGCGTTGGCCGTTGAGGAATGGATGAACGATAAAATCTACTTTCGGAATACCGAGAAGGGAGAGTAGGATTCCCATCCTAGATATGGCAGTAAACGGATTTTCTGGGAATACTACTACCAGGCTAATCTTCCTTAGCGAAAAACTTTCAGAAGCATGCTCAACGGCAAGAACATCCTTTTAGGCGTCACCGGTGGGATTGCCGCCTACAAAACCACCTTTCTTGTCCGATTGCTGATCAAAGCCGGTGCCCGGGTCAGGGTCATCTTGACCGAGCGTGCCGGCGATTTTGTTTCCCCCCTGACCTTGGCGACCTTATCAAAAAATCCCGTTTTGACCTCTTTTGTGAACGAAAAGGAGGAAAGTACGGATTGGAACAACCACGTGGAACTGGGCCTTTGGGCCGACCTTATGCTCATTGCGCCGGCGACCGCCAATACCTTGTCCAAAATGGCGAACGGCACCTGTGACAATCTTTTGCTGGCCGCTTATCTTTCCGCCAAATGCCCCGTTTTCTTTGCTCCTGCGATGGATTTGGACATGTACAAACACCCCTCGTCAACAACGTCATTCGAAAAGCTACAATCCTACGGCAATGTAATGATACCCGCTACTTCGGGCGAGCTGGCCAGCGGACTCCAGGGCGAAGGGAGAATGGCAGAACCCGAGGATATCGTAATATTCGTCAAGAACCATCTTTCGGAGGGTTTGATCCTCTCGGGAAAAAAAGTACTGATTACGGGCGGACCGACCCATGAGGCCATCGATCCCGTTCGGTATATAGGGAACCGTGCATCGGGGCAAATGGGCTTTGAACTGGCAAAAACCGCTGTGGATCTGGGGGCCGAAGTAATTTTGGTTTCCGGACCTACCCATTGCACGGTGGATCATGAATCCATCCTCCTTCAAAAAGTAATTTCCGCCGAGGAAATGTACCAAGCCGTGCACGAACACTATCCCGATGCAGATATTGTCATCTGTGCCGCCGCGGTAGCGGATTACAGGCCAAAATCCGCCGCCGATCAGAAAATCAAAAAAAACGAAGCAGCACTTTCGCTTGAGCTGGTAAAAACGAAAGACATCCTCTTGTCCCTTGGGAAACTAAAGAAAAAGCAATATTTGGTCGGATTCGCCCTGGAAACCGAGAACGAACTGGAAAATGCGAAGTCCAAGTTAAAAAGGAAGCATTTGGATGCCATCGTACTCAACTCCCTGAACGATACCGGGGCCGGATTCGGAACCCCCACTAACAAAATCACGTTTTTGGACAAGAATTCCGCGATAATACCGTTTGAACTAAAGGAGAAGGCCGAGGTGGCCAAAGATATTTTCTCCGAGATCATTGCACGATACCATGCGTAAATTTCTTCTCTTATTGTTAGTCCCATGCCTCGGCCTGACCTTGCAAGCGCAGGAGTTGAACTGTACGCTCACCGTGAATTCCGATCAGGTATCACAGACCAATCAGCAGATATTCAGGACTTTGGAGCGTTCCTTGAACGATTTTGTAAATAAGAATAAATGGACGAACCGCATCTACCAAGAAAATGAACGGGTCAATTGCCAGATGTTTATTACGATTACCAAGTACGAATCCAACCGTTTTGAGGGCAATATCCAGATTCAATCCACCCGCCCTGTGTACAATACTTCGTACGAGAGTCCCGTATTCAACTACAAGGACGATGAATTCAATTTTGAATACATTGAATTCCAGCCTTTGGTGTTCAACGAAAATGTCTTTGAATCGAACCTCATCGGGGTTATTTCATACTACGCCTATATGATTTTAGGACTGGATGCGGATACTTTTGCTTTAGAAGGCGGTACCGATGCATTTCGGAAGGCGCAACAGATAATCACCCGGGCCCAGGGAAGCAACTTTTCGGGATGGGACCAGAAGAATAATCGCAACCGTTTTGAGCTGGTCGATAATATTTTGTCGAATACCTATCGCGAATACCGTATTGCCATGTACAACTACCATCGAAAGGGTCTTGATGTTTTAGGCGATAATAACAGTACAGGCAAACAGGTGATCGCCGGAACGATGAAACTCTTCGAGACCATGATGCAGCGGCGACCCAACGCATTTTTGATACAGACGTTTTTTGATGCCAAGGCCGATGAAATCCAAAATATCTTCTCCGACGGCCCCAAAATCGATATCGTTCAACTCAAGGAAACCTTGAACACCGTCGCTCCTACCTATTCCAGTACCTGGAACGGAATTGAGTATTGAATGAGGTAGTATTAAGTATTTAGTAGTAAGTACATTTACAACGCGTCTCATAGAGATTGCGCAGCTTAATAAATACTAATTACTAAGTACTACCTATCTCTTAAATATCGATTATCTTTACCCCGTTCAAAACACCCCGAAGCCCGTGCTCGCGAATCTTTTCATTAAAAATTATGCCCTGATAGACGAACTGAACGTGTCGTTTACCGACGGTTTTACCTGTATTACCGGCGAAACGGGAGCTGGGAAGTCCATTTTGTTAGGGGGACTCTCCCTGGTTTTGGGAAAGCGGGCCGATCTTTCCTCATTGCGGGACAAGGCTAGTAAATGCATCATCGAGGCGGAGTTCGATATCGATCGATACGGATTGAAAAGTTTTTTTGGGGACAATGATATCGATTATGAGAAACGTACCATTATCAGAAGGGAAATTCAGCCGAGTGGGAAGTCCCGCGCCTTCATCAACGATTCCCCCGTTACCTTGAACATTCTCACCCAGCTGGGGGACAGTCTGATAGACGTTCATTCGCAACATCAGACCCTTCGTCTGGCGGATAACGATTTTCAGATGAAGGTCATCGACGCCTTGGCGGATAACGGGAAACTACTTTATACCTACGCTGAAGAATTAGACGCGTATCGCAAGACTTCTAGGGCGTTGCAAGAGCTGCTGGAGTTCCAGAAGCAAGCAATCAAAGAACACGATTACAACAGTTTTTTGCTGGAAGAACTGGAATCGGCCCCGTTGAAAGTGGGTATCCAAGAGGAGTTGGAAGAGCGTTACGAACAATTGAACAACGTTGAAAATATATTGGAACTGCTTTCCAGGGGATATCAGCTATTGAACGACGAACAGGTCGGGGTGGTAAACCTGCTGGCAGAGCTGAAACAGGTTTCAGGGCGATTGTCCAATTTTGGCAATCAATACGCCGAGCTCAACCAGCGGATAGATTCCGTTTTTATCGAGGTGGACGATATAGCCGCCGAACTGCAGCAGTTGCAAGGCGATACAGAGGCCAACCCACGGGAACTGGAAGAAACCAATGCCAAGCTGCAACAACTCTACGACCTGCAAAAGAAACACGTCGCGGCCGATGTGTCCGAGTTGCTGGAAATCAAGGAAACCCTTTCCGAAAAAGTCCAGCAGACCGAAAACTTGGAATCCGACATCCAAAAGAAACAAGAATTGCTATCGGCGCAAGAAAAGGAATTGGACGGTTTGGCGGCATCGCTATCCGCCCGTCGGAGAAAGGTGCTACCCAGTCTCAAGAAACAGCTCCAAGGCAGTTTATCCGCCCTTGGCATGCCAAGTGCCACTTTTAAAATTGATATCTATCCTTCCGAAGGCTTTAAAGACAACGGTAAAGACTCGTTGAGCTTTCTTTTTTCCGCCAATAAGGGAACTGATTACGGGGAGTTGAAAAAAGTAGCTTCGGGGGGTGAACTCTCCCGGATCATGCTCACCATAAAATCCATCTTGGCCAAGTACGAGCATCTGCCCACCATGATGTTCGACGAGATAGATACCGGGGTTTCAGGCGAGATTTCCAATAAAATGGGCGCTATCATGCATGCCATGAGCAATACCATGCAGGTTTTTTCCATTACCCATTTGCCCCAAGTGGCCTCAAAAGGAGACCACCATTTCAAGGTCTTTAAGGTCGAAGAGGACGGAACGACCCGAACCAAAATGAAAAAGCTCAGTGCCGACGAACGGGTCACCGAGCTTGCCGGTATGCTGGGCGGCAAGGCCCTCACCGATTCGGCGATGGCCCATGCTAGGGAGTTGTTAAATTTTTAGATATCTTTGACCTCTTAACTTCGCACAAAATCGAAACTCATGGCATACAATTTACTGGAAGGAAAAAAAGGAATCATATTCGGGGCGTTGGACGAGAATTCCATCGCATGGAAAACCGCGGAACGGGTACACGAAGAGGGGGGCACTTTCGTTCTGACAAATGCACCCATCGCTTTGCGGATGGGCCAAATCGACGAATTGGCCCAAAAAACCGACTCCGAGGTCGTTGCCGCAGATGCTACCAGTGAAGAAGACCTGGAGAATCTGGTATCGAAATCCACAGAAATTCTGGGCGGAAAGCTTGATTTTGTGCTGCATGCGATAGGCATGTCCGTCAACGTACGTAAAGGCCGCGCCTATACGGACCAGAACTACGATTTTACGACCAAAGGCTGGGATATTTCCGCGCTATCCTTTCATAAGGTCCTACAAACCCTGCACAAGGCCGATGCCATGAACGAATGGGGCAGTATCGTCGCTCTAACATATATGGCCGCACAGCGCGTTTTCCCGGACTACAACGATATGGCCGACAATAAGGCCTATCTCGAATCCGTGGCCCGAAGTTTCGGCTACTTTTTCGGGAAGGACAAAAAGGTACGGGTCAATACCATCTCGCAATCCCCTACGGCAACTACAGCAGGACAGGGTGTAAAAGGTTTTGACGGGTTTATCAACTACGCCGAAAAGATGTCCCCCCTCGGAAACGCTTCGGCCTTGGAATGTGCGGACTATACCGTAACCCTGTTTTCCGACCTGACCAAGAAGGTCACCATGCAGAACCTTTTTCACGACGGCGGCTTCTCCAATACCGGGGTCAGCCAAGAGGTGATGGAGCAGTTCATGAAGTGATTGGTGAATGAACATTTCGTTTTCCTTTATAATTCCCGTCTATAACCGGCCCGAAGAAATAAGGGAGCTACTGGACAGCTTGGCGTTACAAACCTATGGCGCGGCTTTTGAAATAGTGGTGGTCGAAGATGGTTCTACCATTCCCTGTGAAGCGGTTATCGAGGATTTTAAGCGGATGTATCTTCAGGGAAGCTCCCCCATCTCGCTCACTTATCTAAAAAAGTCCAATTCCGGTCCCGGGCGTTCGAGAAATTATGGAATGGTACGGGCCAAGGGCGATTATTTTATTATTTTGGACTCCGATTGCATCCTTCCGCCGCACTATCTCGATGCGGTCACAAAATCGCTTCAAGAGCACTTTGTCCATTGCTACGGCGGACCCGATGCCGCCCATGCCTCCTTCAGTCTAGTGCAAAAGGGTATCGATTATGCCATGACCTCGGTCTTGACCACTGGAGGCATACGGGGGAAAAGAAAAGCATTCCAAAAAAACCATAAGGGAAGGCCATCAGGTCAAGGACGCAAGGCAAGTGCGTCGGCACAAGTAGAAACTGGGCGCTCTTCATCGTCTGGGGACAATGGGAACCAATCAAATAACTTTGGCACTAGGCAAGACTCGCCCGCCAAACAAAAGGGCTTTCAACCCCGAAGCTTTAACATGGGCCTATCCAGAATCGCTTTCGAGGCCACGGGCGGCTTTGGAAACATTCATCCGGGGGAGGATCCCGACCTTGTTTTTCGGCTCTGGGGCAAGGGTTTTGCCACGAAATTGATTCCCACTGCCTTCGTTTATCACAAAAGGCGTATCGATTGGCAAAAGTTTTTTCTTCAGGTCAAAAAATTCGGTTCGGTCCGTCCGATCTTGAACCGCCGATATCCTAGAACAGCGAAAATGACCTACTGGTTCCCCACCTTATTCTGCCTGGGATTTATGGCGGCTTCGATGTTGTGGTATTTAGGAATCAGACTCCCTATGCTGCTTTATGTGCTTTATTTGGGATTTGTTTTTTTAGATTCCCTGCTAAAAAACAGAAGCTTGGCCGTAGCGCTATTATCCTTAGTTGCCGTATGTATCCAGTTTATGGGTTACGGGTACGGTTTCATTAAGTCCACCATCTTCCTTAACTTTAGCGGGAAGCCGGCAGAGAGACTCTTTCCGGAATTGTTTTTTGGGAGTACCGATACAGAAGATCGAACGTGACCCGCGTTCCCTAATTGACAGCGATGATAAAGAACATAAAGCGAGTCCTAAAAAAAAGAAAGGCCAAGATATTCTTCGTATTTCTAGGGTGTTCTGCGACAATCTGGTTCATCAACGCCCTATCGCAGACCTATGTCGGTAACGCAGCCTTTGATCTGGAATATGTGAATTATCCCGAGGGATACCTCTATAAAGGCGCGTCTAAAAAAAATTTGGACGTGAAGTTGAGGGCCGGGGGATTCCAGTTTCTCGGCTTCAACTTTAAAAATAAAAGAGTCGAGATCGATGTCTCCGAGGCGGAGAAAAACGGTACTAGGTTCTACGTTCCCGAAAACCGCTATCGGTCCCAGATCGAAAAGCAGATGACCGGTTCGATGGCCTTGTTGGAAATAGAAGAAGATACCCTGTTTCTCAACCTGCTACCCGTAGTCACAAAAAAATTGCCTGTCAGGCCCCAGGTGAAAATCAATCTCGCCCAGAATTACCTGTTGGACGGTAAGGTCGGTATAACCCCCGATTCAATCACGGTAACGGGTCCGGCGGAAGAGATTGACAGTCTGACACATGTTCGGACCAAAGAAGTAACGCTTCCGGACCTCAATTCGGATTTTACCGAGGAGTTGGGTCTTTTTAAGTCGCCCCGGCTGGAGAATACCACTTATTCCAGTAACCAGGTTACCCTTAGCGGTAAAATCGCCCGTTTCTCGGAAAAAATATTCGAGGTACCCGTCACGGTCGTCAACCTCCCGAGCGATCTGGAGATAAAGACGTTTCCTGCCAAGATAGCCGTGGTAACCAAGGCGAAAATGCAACGGCTCAAAGAACTCAGAGAATCCGATTTCGAGGTGGTTATAGATTACAAGACCAAAAAAAGTGATACTTCGGAAAAATTATCGGTAGCGTTGCGTAAAAAGCCCAAAGGTTTGCACAGTGTTAAGCTGAAGGAGACCGAAGTGGAATATATCATAAAGAAGAAATGAGATATGTGGGACTGACCGGTGGGATAGGCAGCGGCAAGACTACCGTAGCTCGCCTATTCACAGAACTTGGAGTTCCGGTCTATAATTCAGATAATCGGGCCAAAGAGCTAATGGAAAGTTCGCCACAGATAAAAAGAGCGCTGAAAGCACTTTTCGGAAAACAGGCCTATACAGAAAAAGGATTGAACAAGGCTTTTATCTCCGAACAGGTGTTCAACGATGAATCCCTTTTGAAAAAGTTGAATTCCATAGTCCATCCCGCAGTACGAAAGGATTTTTTGGCATGGACCGAAATCCAAGATACGGAGTATGTCATTCAAGAGGCCGCTATTATCTTTGAGATTGGTACAGCAGATTTTTACGATCAGATTATCTTGGTGATCGCGCCCGAAAATATACGCAAAGAGCGCGTTATGAAAAGGAAACCGGAAACGTCTCTGGCAAGTATCGAGGCGCGAATGCAGAATCAATGGAAAGATGAACGAAAAATCGATGTCTCCGACTACGTTATCCAAAACCTCGATCTAAAAGACACCGAACAACAAGTTTTGGACATACATCGGGACCTTCTTAAAAACGGGTGATTTTCGTAATTTTAACATTTCTGTTAAGGTTTGGTTAAACACTCCGATTGCTAATGTTAAATCTTTAATTTTACGAATATCGACTGGCAGGGCGGCGAGGCCTTGATGGCAGTAAAATAGCTGATTTTCGGTAGTTTGAGGTAGAAAATCTTACGTAAGTACCACTGCGTTTGGCCGCCGCAATGTAGCGCATGTTGACAAACATATGGCTTGGGCCGGTCAATACAGGCCTTACACAACACGATACATGAACAAGAGGTTATTTGTGCTGTTGGTGGTGTTGATGAGTCTCTCCTTGATAGGAATAATTTCGGTACAGGTCTTTTGGATCAGGCAATCGGTAGAGGACAAGGAGGAGCAATTTACCACTACGGTTTCAGAAGTATTACATACTGTTTCGGAAAAAATAGAGGAGCGGGAACGAAAGGATTATTTTGACCGCTACATCAATATAAAGGATAGCGTTGGCGAGCCCAAAAGTTCGCATCTCAAGGATATTTTTTTCATTGACCGGGACATTAATTCCAATGAAATCAGATTCTATTCCCACGGTATCCTGGAAGAGGATTACAATATCGCATCGACGTTCTTTGACAATGACAGTGCCCAGGATACGACCACCATTAAAGGGTATACCAGCAAGCGTACCAAGACCATCTATAAAGAGGATTTTGGACTTGACGGGGAAACGTATCAGTTGACCGCCTTTCAAAAGCTCGAAAAAATTGGGGGACTTTCCTCCGTTGAAAAAGCTGCCTTTGAGGACGTTTTCAGCGAATTCGCTAAAAAAGTTCCGATACACAAAAGGGTGAGTAAACAGGAAATCGAGCTGCTTTTGGACAGGGAATTGCAAAACCGAAACTTGAACCTTGACTTCGAGTACGGGGTATATAGCAGGGGACTACCCACAAAAGTAAAGTCTAGGGAATTTAAGTTCAATGAAAACTCATTATATAAAACACCTGTTTTCAAGGATAGTGAAGGGTACAGCAATTATTCGTTGTTGATTACCTTTCCAAAAAAGAAGCGATTTTTGATGGGTTCCATCATGGGCTTGGCTATTTTATCCCTATTGTTTACACTAGTTATCGTGGCCTCCTATGCTGGGGCCATTTATCAACTGATACGGCAGAAACAGATTGCCGAGATAAAGTCCGATTTTATAAACAATATGACCCATGAGTTTAAAACGCCGATCGCCACCATAAATTTGGCAGTAGAGGCCATACGCAATCCCAAGATAATTGTTGACCATGAGAAAGTGCAGCGCTATCTGAGTATGATTCGGGATGAGAATAAGCGGATGCACGCCCAAGTTGAAAATGTATTGCGTATATCAAAATTGGAAAAAAACCAGTTGGACATCAGTAAAGACCGGGTAGATGTACACAATATCATCCATGATGCCATCGCCCATGTAGAGCTCATCGTTGCGGATCGTGGAGGGTATATAGAATCGCACCTCGATGCGGAACGCAGTGAAGTCGTGGCGAACGAAATGCACTTTACCAATGTTCTGGTCAATATTATGGACAATGCCATAAAATACTCCCCCGAGGCACCGCACATTGATATTTTTACCGAGACGGCCAAGAATAGCATTATCATAAAGATACAGGACCAGGGAGCTGGAATGAGCAAAGCGGTCGTTAAAAAGGTGTTTGAGAAATTTTATCGCGAGCATACGGGAGACTTGCATAATGTTAAGGGACATGGGCTGGGATTGGCCTATGTAAAAAAAATTATAGACGATCATCAGGGCGAGGTCTATGCAGAAAGTGAGAAAGGAAAAGGAAGCACTTTCTATGTAAAATTGCCTTTAATCTGAAGCCCATAAGGCTTCATTAATATATTACTATGGATACAGCAAATAAGAAAATACTTTTGGTAGAGGACGATCCCAATTTTGGAATTGTACTCAAAGATTACCTGTCAATGAACGACTTTGACGTTACCTTGGCAAAAAATGGAATGGAGGGATTCGAGAAGTTCAAAAAGGACAATTTCGATATCTGTATCCTGGACGTTATGATGCCCTACAAAGACGGATTTACCCTGGCCCGGGAAATCCGCGAAAAGAACGAGCATGTGCCCATCGTGTTTCTTACTGCCAAAACCATGAAAGAAGATGTTCTTAAAGGCTATAAGGCAGGTGCCGACGATTACTTGAACAAACCTTTTGATTCCGAGGTCTTGCTGATGAAAATAAAGGCTATCCTCCAAAGAAAATCTTCCAATTCGTTGGCCGAAAGCAAAAAATTCGAGTTCGATTTGGGCAACTTCCATTTGAATTCCAAATTACGTTTTTTAAAATATAAAGATCAAGAGCCGATCAAACTATCCCCAAAGGAGAACGAACTCTTGCGTTTATTGGCACTTCACGAAAACGATCTGATGCCTAGGGAACTGGCATTGACCAAAATCTGGCGGGATGATAATTACTTCACCTCCAGAAGTATGGATGTTTATATCGCTAAGCTTCGAAAATATCTGAAAATTGACGATGACGTAGAGATTCTCAACATTCATGGCGAGGGCTTCAGATTGGTGGTAAAAGAAGATCAGAAATAGAGAGACACTCTGGTAGTTTGGCCAGAATTATACCGTACGCTACAACGTGCGGGTTCTTCAACGGAACAAATCTTAGATAGTATTACAATGAGTTCTGTGAGTGCAGTACAATGGGGCCGGTTCTTTTACGAACTGGTCCTTTTTCTGTTTCCTGCAGGGGCAAAGCCTTTTTCTTAACACCGGTATCAACCTTGGTAGCACCGGTAAGCAAAATATCAGGTAGCATTCGGTCAAATGCCGATTTGATGGTTCACGGTGATCGGAATTTTATCTTCCCTTGAAAAGCGCTTTATGGCAAGCTCGAGCCTAAAAAATTCTAATCCAATCTTTTTAAAATTTTGGAAACTATTTCTGAGGGGGTGGCATCGATAGATACAGAGATAGAGTGTTCCGGAACTTGGAGGGCTTCAAATTGCGAACGTAAAAGTTCGGCCGGCATAAAATGTCCTTTCCGTTGTGATAGTCGATTTGATATGAGGTCATAGGACCCTTCCAGATAAATAAATTTTGCGCTGCCGACGTCTTGCCGAAGCTGGTTTCTATATTTGGACTTTAGTGCGGAACAGGCAATGACCCCGCCTTGACTTTCCTGTCGTTTTGCCAGATCGTTTAGCCGTTTTAGCCAATCTTTACGGTCTTGGTCGTTGAGGGGATGTCCTTGCTCCATTTTTCGAACATTGGCCTCGGGATGATAGTTGTCGCCATCGAAAAAGGGCATCCCCAATTTTTCAGCGAGTAACTTCCCTATTGTCGTCTTCCCTGAGCCCGATACCCCCATGACGAAGAATATAGATTCGATCGGTTTCATCATATCTCATTTTCTATTTTGAAAAGGAGGTCATCCGTCGCGATATCGTGTGCGACCCAAAGAATGTCCTCGTTTTTGTCGAGCCAGGTCATCTGGCGTTTGGCAAATCGACGGGTGTTTTTCTTTATTTCTGAAATGGCAAAATCCAATGTCCACTTCCCCTCCAAATATCTAAAGAGTTCCTTGTACCCGACCGTTTGAAGGGCATTTAGGTCCTTGAATTGCTGCAATGGCTTGACTTCCTCCACCAACCCCTCGGCAATCATTTTATCCACCCTGGTATTAATCCGCTCGTAAACCAGTTGCCGGTCCGCTTTTAAGCCAAGGCGTATGGTTCGGAACGGTCTTGGCTCCTTGGGCTTGGCCAAAAAAGAGGAGTAAGGTTTTCCCGTACCTAGACAGATTTCCAAGGCCCGTATCAAGCGGTGGGGGTTTGATCGATCAACCTTTTCAAAATATTTGGGATCAGAAGCCTCTAGTCGTTCCTGAAGGATCCCGATTCCCTGTTCGGCATATTCTTCATTTAAGCGTGCCCGTATGTCCGGGTCGATTTTAGGAAACTTGTCCAATCCCTTAATTACGGCATCATTGTACAGGCCGCTGCCCCCAACCATAACCACTACGTCATGCTCCCTAAAAAGTTTTTCGAGGAGTTGCAGCGCATCCCTTTCAAAATCCCCTACGGAATAGGAATCAAAAATACGCTTGTGCTGGATAAAATGATGCGTTACGGTCTGGAGTTCCTCCGAATCGGGCACGGCAGTTCCGATTTTCATTTCTTGGTAGAACTGTCGGGAATCCGAAGAAATGATTTCCGTACCAAAATGCCGGGCAAGGGAAATCGCCATTGCGGTTTTTCCTATAGCCGTGGGACCTGCGACCGATAGCAGTAATTTCTCCATTATAGTTGACTTCCGCAATTGTAGCAGTATTTGGCATCGCCTCGATGCCCTTCTTTTGAACAGGTTGTACAGGCCTGGGTGTTTACGTGTACGTACTTTTCGCTGTCTGGCGCTGCAGTTGCGCCTTTGCGTTTGCCCATTTCTACAGTAACGATGCCCGTAGGTACGGCGATAATACCATAACCAAGGAGCATGATCAAGGTGGCGATAAGCTGTCCTGGTGGCGTAATCGGGGCTATATCTCCGTAGCCCACGGTAGTCAAGGTAACGATCGTCCAGTAAATACTGGTAGGGATACTTGTAAACCCGGCCTCTTCACCTTCCACCAAAAACATCACCGTGCCCAATATCACGGCCACTATTAAAACGGCAAATAGAAAAACGGTTATTTTTTCCCGACTGGCCTTTAGGGCATTTTTGAGTAGGGAAGCCTCCCCCAGAAATCGGACTAGTTTTAGGATTCGAAATATACGGAGCAATCGAAAGGCTCTCAGGGCCAAAAGCGCTTGGGAGCCGGCAAAGATGTAAGAAAGATATAACGGTATTGTGGATAGGAAATCCACAATACCGTAAAAGCTGAATACGTACTTCAACGGTTTTCTAATGGTAACGATACGTGCGATATATTCAATAGTAAAAAGAATGGTTACTAACCATTCCATAATGAACAGGGCCCTGTGATAGGTGGCATCGATCCATTTGACACTTTCGAGCATAACCAGCAGCACGCTGATGATGATGAGAACGAACAACAAGATGTCGAACCATTTACCCATTGGGGTATCGGCCTCGTAAATAATCTCGTGGACTTTATTTCTCCAGCCCTTCTGCGGTTTGGTACTTGACACAACTTAAGCGCTTAATTGTAAAATCTTAGAGGCTTTTCCCTTTCGGAGATAGGTTTCAATGATATGTTCGGTAACCTCGTTGCCCGTCATGGGGGTGATGATAGATTCCAAAATATGCGTATTGTTGATTTGATGGTTCAGGTCGTAATAGCCTAGACCTTTGAAATGGCCGTTCTTAACAAGTATGGCGCTATGTTCGCCCACTTCGCGGCCCTTATCGACAATCACTATATTTTTGTCACCAAGGGAATATTTTTTGATGGCTTGGAAAACTTTTTGATTGTATTTTTTGGGACTTTCTTTTTGAAGGCACGCCCCGGCACAGGCGTCGGAGCCGCAGCCTTTACCGTTTAAATCGGGTTTGATATGGCCGTTAAGCTTATGGCATAGGCCGAACTCGTTGGATAGTCGGCGAATAAAGTTTTCAGCGGCAACCGCGCTGTTAAATGCGGCGAAGCTCCCGTTTTTACGGCTGATTTTTTTTATTTTCAGTATGAAGTAGCCATTCTCATCGGTCTCAGTACAAATGCCATGGGAAAAATTCACTGTGGGTCCTTTGCGATTGAACTTAGGTCGATTTCTGCGTAGTTCTTCGTTCTCCTTCAACTGGGCCACCAATTCGCTGCCGGTTCTTTCGTAAGTGACCTTTTTGGTGGCTTTCTGCAATTTACGGCCCGGGGTGCCATTTTTTGTAAAATGCTGATTGACCCTTTTTTTCATATTGTTGCTTTTGCCCAAGAAAATAATTTCGCCGTCCTTATCGTGCATGTAGTACACTCCGGTTTCAGAAGGTATCGACTCCACGATGTCCAACTGGCGGTCGGATAGCTCCCCGTGCTCCTCTTTTCGAATCGTTTCTTTAAGGATGGTCTTTCCCGTGTCTTTAGAGAGCAGGATTTTGAACAACTTGAGCGTGGCTAGGGCATCTCCATTGGCGCGGTGACGGTCGCTGACCGCAATGCCCAGGGAGCGTACCAATTTTCCCAAACTGTGCGAGTCCGCTTCGGGAATCAGCGTTTTAGAGAGGTCTACCGTACATAGGGTCTTCCTTTCGAAGTTGTAGCCCAGACGGCGGAATTCGGTACGTAGAATTCGATAGTCGAATTGGGCGTTGTGGGCTACAAGTACCGCGTCTCTGGTAATCTCGACGATACGTTTGGCTACTTCATGGAATTTTGGGGCGGAACGGAGCATTTTGTTATTGATGCCGGTGAGTTTGACAACAAAGGGTTGAATCTCTTTTTCCGGGTTCACAAGACTGATAAACTGGTCTACCACCTGATGGCCGTCGAATTTATGGATGGCGATTTCGGTGATGCCCTCTTCGTTGTATTTCCCTCCCGTTGTTTCTATATCGAGTATGGCGTACATGTTACTAGTTATTTTCTCGCCCCAAAGATACTACTTCCTATGCGTACCATGGTGCTCCCTTCCTCGATAGCGATCTTATAATCCCCGCTCATACCCATGGATAGGGTATCGATTTCTGGAAGTTGTTTTTTCAAACGGTCGAAATGGGATTTTAATTGTTTGAATTCCCGTCGGACCTGGTTTTCATCATCGGTAAACGTGGCCATGCCCATCAGGCCCTTAACCCTGACATTTTTAAATTTTTGAAAAGCTTCGGAGGTTACGATTTCATGTAGCTCTTTCGTATCCAATCCGAACTTGGTGTCTTCCTCGGCGATATGCATCTGAAGAAGGCAGTCAACCTTTCTATCGGCCTTTTTCGCTCTTTTGTTTATTTCTTTTAGCAACCGGAAACTGTCTACCCCGTGGATGAAGTCAACAAAATCGATCATGTGTTTCACCTTGTTGCGCTGAACATGACCGATCATGTGCCACTGGATGTCCTTAGGCAAATGTTCCCATTTTTCGACCATTTCCTGTACCCTGTTTTCGCCCAGAATACGTTGACCCGCATCGTATGCCTCTTGGATGTCGCTTTCCGGTTTGGTTTTGGATACGGCTACCAGGGTTACGTGGCCGGGAAGTGAGCTTTTTATTTTTTTTAGATTTTTTTCAATTGACATGTCTGTTGTTTATAACTTGACTAGTTCAAGAATCTTTCACTGACTTGTTCCGCTTTGCGGGATGATGCATAATCATAAAACCCTTCTCCCGATTTGACCCCCAGTTTTCCGGCCGTGACCATATTGACGAGTAGGGGGCAAGGGGCGTATTTAGGATTTTTGAGTCCCTCGTACATCACGTTCAAAATGGATAGACAAACGTCGAGTCCGATAAAATCCGCCAATTGAAGGGGGCCCATCGGATGCGCCATCCCGAGCTTCATGACCGTATCGATTTCGGAGACGCCCGCAACTCCGTGATAGAGGCTCTCTATGGCCTCATTGATCATCGGCATCAAAATTCGGTTGGCGACAAAACCCGGATAATCGTTGACTTGGGTCGGTGTCTTTCCCAATTCTTTCGACACGTTCATGACGGTCTGTGTGGTATCATCCGAGGTGCTGTACCCCCGAATGATCTCGACCAATTGCATAATGGGGACGGGATTCATAAAATGCATGCCGATGACCTTGTCCGGCCGTTGGGTGGCCGCCGCAATCTGGGTGATGGAAATGGAGGAGGTGTTCGTAGCCAAGATCGTATCCGTGGGACATGATTGTTCCAGTTCCTTGAAAATATCCAGTTTAACCTTTAGGTTTTCCGATGCCGCTTCTACCACAAGGTCCGTATCCGCAACCCCTTCAGGAATTGAGGTGAACAAGGTTATATTTTCAAGGGTGTCGGATTTCAGCGTTTGATCTGTTTTTCCTTTTGCGAGCATACGGTCCAGGTTTTTGGAGATATTCGCCAGGCCTTTATCCAAGGCCTTTTGCGAAATGTCGATGAGGCGTACGCTAAATCCGTTCTGGGCGAAAACATGGGCTATTCCATTGCCCATGGTCCCTGCGCCGATTACTGCGATATTCTTCATTGCATATGAATTCTTAGGTTGCATTGTTAAAATTCCCCGATTCTCTGTGTCGGCCGCTGCACGTTCCGTTCTATTTCCCAAAGGCTTCGATAACCTCCAATGCCACTTTCAGGGCTCGGGTTCCCTGTGCCAAGCTGACTATCGGTTCGGTATCGTTGTTTATGGCGTCGGCAAAAGTCTCCAGCTCGTCAAGAATGGCGTTGTTACTTTGAACATCGGGATTCTCGAAGTAGATCTGTTTTTTTACTCCTTCCGCATTCTGTAAGATCATATCAAAATCGCCTTCCTTCTCCGGGGCATCCTTCATTTTGACGACTTCCACCTTTTTTTCCAGAAAATCCACGGAAATATAGGCATCCCTTTGAAAAAAACGGGATTTGCGCATCTGCTTTAAAGAAATGCGACTGGCCGTCAGGTTGGCCACACATCCGTTTTCGAATTCGATACGGGCATTCGCAATATCGGGGGAATTGCTGATGACCGATACCCCGCTGGCGTTGATCTGTTTCACAGGGGATTCGACAACGCTCAAAATGGCGTCGATATCATGAATCATGAGGTCCAACACTACGGGGACATCGGTGCCCCGTGGATTGAATTCCGCCAGTCGATGTGCCTCGATGAACATGGGACGGTGAATCTGTTGCTTTACCGCCGAGAAAGCAGGATTGAACCGCTCTACATGCCCGACTTGACCCTTGACTCCAAATTCCTTCTGGAGTTCAAGTAGCTGTTCTGCCTCCTGATAGGTTGTGGTAATCGGTTTCTCGATAAAAATATGCTTGCCTTTCCCTATGGCTTTTTTGGCACAATCGAAATGCGCTAGGGTAGGGGTTACAATATCGACCACCTCTACCGTATCGATCAGTTCATCAATATCCCCATAAAAAGGATAGCCAAATTCCTCGGCCACCTTACGCCCGTGTCCGGCATCGGCATCATGGAACCCGACCAGTGTATATTTGCTTGAGGCATCGAGCAAACGCAAGTGTATTTTTCCCAAGTGTCCCGCGCCAATTACTCCAACTTTAAGCATAAATTTCCGTTTGTTCAAAAATAAGGATAGTTTGGCAGACAGGCCGCGAGAGGAATTAATTTAGTTGGCGTTATCATTGCTTCTAGGAAAATGCTCGTACTATTTAATTTGACGAAAAGAAGAAAAGAAGAAAAGACGAAAGGAAAAAGGAACAAAGATTGTTGGAGACAAAAGGGTGATTAGGCATTGGGCTGCCTTATGGGATATGTAGGAAAGTCAGTCGTTGCGGCAGGATCTTACGATTACCCAAAAATTTCGTGGCAGAACCATTTAGATCATGCGTTTATCAGGTTGAAGGTTTATGGGATTGTAGCTATAAGGGTTTAAAAGCAACAGCAAGGCTGTTATGATAAATTTGTGAATTGGATTTATTGGAACTAACTTCGTGAACCAAAACCAGACCAGTGAAGGATACTTTGAAACATCGGGGAATGCGCAACAAATTGGCCGACACGCTCATTGAAAAAGGCATATCCGATAAAAATACGCTTGATGCCATCCGTACGGTTCCCCGGCACCTGTTCATGGACAGTGGTTTCGAGGGTCATGCGTATCAGGACAAAGCTTTTCCGATTGCCGCTGACCAGACGATTTCTCAACCTTATACGGTTGCCTTCCAGACCCAATTGTTGGAGGTGAAACCCGGTCAAAAGATTTTGGAAATTGGGACTGGAAGCGGATACCAGACCGCAGTGTTACTCCAATTAAAAGTTAACGTGTACACGATCGAACGTCAACTAGAACTCTTTAAAAAAACGAAAATATTCTTCTCGAAATTAGGCTATCGTCCTAAAAAGAAAATATTCGGCGATGGCTACAAAGGACTTCCCGAAGAGGCACCCTTTGACGGTATCGTAGTTACCGCTGGTGCTCCCGATGTGCCCAAGACCCTCTTATCACAGCTAAAAGTAGGCGGCCGTTTGGTCATACCCGTAGGTACCGACGACCAGATTATGACCCTATTTATTAGGAAATCTGAAAAGGAGTTCGAGAAAAAAGAGTTTGGATCTTTTCGTTTTGTGCCGCTATTGGCGGACAAAAATTAAGCATTAAAACTTTTCTTTATCCGGGCGAGGTTTCGCTTGCTGTCCCTGTCCTTTATCGTCTCTCTTTTATCGTAGAGTTTCTTACCCTTGGCCAGCGCGATCCTTATTTTGGCCAGGCCCCGGTCATTGATAAATAGATTGAGGGGTACGATGGTCAATCCCGATGTGGTTACCTCTTTCCTCAATTTTTTCAGTTCCCGTCGATGCATCAATAGTTTCCGTTCCGCCTTGGGCCTATGGTTGAAATGGTAGGCGTGGGAATATTCATCCACCTGCATATTGATAACAAAAAGTTCGCCCTTATCGTTAAACTCGCAGAAACTTTGGGCGATTGAGGCCTTGCCCTCTCGAATGGATTTTATTTCCGTACCTGCCAGAACTATTCCGGCTACATAGGTGTCCAGCAACTCATATTCGAATTTTGCCTTTTTATTCTTAATGTTGATGTTTTTCTTGACCATCCTACAAAAATACAGGTTGTTGCGGAATTTGAAAAGGTTCAGCCGTATGGAATGCCAATGAAGAAAACATACGGCGAAGGTCGCACTATCCTTCCGATGTCAAGTAGCGTTCCAGTCTATCGAACGCGGCATCCCATCCTTTGTAGAAACCCTCACCTTTTTGCTGTTGGCAGTAGGCTACGGTCGGGTGGAGGATGTGCAGCTTTACATGGGTTTTGCTCCCGTCTTCCTCGAATAAGAGTTTCAGTACCACTCCTATGGTCATAGGTTTAAAGTCCGCCGAAGTCACTAGCTTTTTGTTCGGGACAATGTCGGCATAGGTGCCATCGGATACAAAAGTATTTCCATCAGGCTTCTCGACGGTAAACCGCCATCCTCCCCCGATGTTAAAATCGTGTTTGACGATGTTGGTCTTCATGCCTTCGGGCCCCCACCACTTCACAATGTGTTCGGGTTTGGTCCAGTACTCCCAAACCGATTGTACCGGAGCCGGCATCGTTTTTGTTATTGAAAGGGTGCGTTCTGAAGTGTTCTCCTTTGTTTCCATTCTCAACAATTTTGGTATCCATTGGGATATTCAAGGTACTGTAAAAAATGGTATTTACCGTTTATCCAAAGCAGTAATTGCCGTCGTTTTATTCCAAACAGTTACAATCCAAGTGCAAACGTTGAGGAATGGCCTTCCCATTGATTACCTGTACGATAAATAGACTTCCATTATCGCTATCGTCCATTTCGGAAAAGACATCTTCCCCAATCATTTGATTGACTAAATTTGGGGTGGTATTGCTATGCCCGACGACGAGAACGGTATTTCCTAAGTTGTCGGCCTTGAATTGTTCGACGTTGATGGTCTCGGGATCATAATATTGAACGGTAATATCATTTTTTACCGAAGCAGGGGCCGCTGTCATGGCCGTGCGTTCAAAATCGGTAGTATAAATGGCATTCAACCGGACATCGCGAAGCACTTCGGCCCAGTGCATCGCCCTGCCCAATCCCTTCTGGTTGAGCTCGGGATCGACGTCTTCGGGGTCGGACCTATCTTTTTCGGCATGGCGTATAAAATAGAAGGTAGAAATTGGGACTTCGACGTTAGAATTTTGCTCGATTTTCGGATCATCCTTGCAACTTGTCGATAATATCAGCAGTTGAACGATAATAATACGAAATATGAAGCGTTGCATAGATAGCGATGTGTTTGGTGGAAAACTCTTGCATAAATGTTAACCAAATTTAGACAAAAAAAGTATGTTAGACTACTTGTTTTTTGTCTTAAAGTATTGAAATGAACCGACCTATATTTACCTTGTTCCTGATTTTGCTTTTCTCGGGAATACATGGGCAACAAAAGCGATTGCCCACCGATTTACGACAGCACAACCTGACTACGTTTAATGCCAGCTTATTCAATCCTACTTTTTCCGTGGGGCGGAACAATCCCGAATCCGTCGCATTTTGGACGCGATGGCAGTGGCAGGACATCGATGCGAACCCCTCTACCTTGTTCTTAAACTATACCAAGTCCCTCAATGATAAATCGGCCGTTGGGGCAGGTTTTTTTCAGCATAACACGGGTATTTTTTTTAAAACGGGAGCTGCAGTGAACTATGCATACGCCTTTGAGTTCAGTCCAAAAGTGAGACTTGCCGTGGGCGCGAACCTGTTCGGATTCGTCCAAAAACTGGCGGACGACCGATTTCAGGTCGACCCCAATCTACCTTTGCCGATGCCCACCGAGACCAATGATTTCATCTTACAGATGGCACCGGGCGTCAATTTGGAGGTACATCGACTTAGCCTAAGCCTGACGTCCGAAAATTTGATGGATTACAATTTTACCGTCCGGGAAGGAAATACCGCTACCTCGGATAAGGTCTTAATGTCAATGCTGTCTTATGACTTTCCGGTTTCCCCGGGAAATGCAAATAACGCCTTTTTAAGACCATCGGTTTATCTTAGGACCCATCCCGAACAATCGGACCAGATCGGATTCTATGCCCTATTAAATACGGATGGATATTATGGACAAATAGGATATAACAATTTCTATGGTTATGCCTTCGGTGCGGGCTTCACCTTCTTTAAACGGGTGACCGTCGGGGCCTTGATGGAAATAGGTGTGGATGCGTCCATTCAAAAGGATACTTCGTTCGAACTGATGGCATCCTACTTTTTGGGTAGTCCCGATGAACGCCATCAAATGGTCGGTCACGACATTGATGGCACGGAAGGGAATCCCCTGAAAGAGATAGAGGATAAACTTGAAAAGGATAAAAAAACAGTCCCCGTAGAAGCCGAAATTGCGGAACAGATCCGTAAGAGGGACTCCCTCGTTAAAATGGAGCAAGCGGAAGCGACAGCCCTGAAACAAGAACGGCAACGTAGGATAGATTCCGTGGCCCAGGTCCGAGCGGTAGCCATTCAAAAAGCGCGTAAGAAGGATGTCGAAACCAATCAAGAGGAAGCCGTAACACCTCGAACGGGGGAGAAATATCAGGAAGTGCAAACGGCGGACGGCCTGCCCCCCGGTTATTATCTAATCACCAATGTATTCGGCACCAAAAAGTACTTCGATGCCTTTATGGCTGATTTACGGAAGAAAGGACTTCGACCGAAATCGTTCCGACACGGTGAGCACAACTATAGGTACGTGTACCTACAGCGGTATAATTTGATCAAGGAGGCCCGAAGGGCAAGGGATTCCAACTACGGTGGTAAGTATCTCGGAAAAACCTGGATTTTTCGGGTGGTCAGGGATTAAATCGGTTCAATGACAAGTGTTCTATCGTTTGAGTTCCTTTTTGATCAGCACCTCTAGGTAAGTGACCGTGTTGACAAGATATTTACGGTCACGGGTCATGGTGGACATCGCCACCGCGCCCTGAATAATCGTCAGCATCTGTTTGGCAAACTGCAACGGGGTCACTGGCAGCTTGAGTTCGCCTTTTTTCGTCCCGTTTTCCAACACTAGGGCAATCTTTCCTTCGATTTCTTTTAGCGCCTCACGATTTGCGGCGGAAAGCAACCGGTTGATTCCCTGCGCATCGACCCCGGTGTTTAAAATTGGACATCCCCCCATATCTTTGGTAAAGACATCGTAATTCCGGTAGAAATCCGTAAGGCTAAAAATTTTGTCCACCGCCGTGCCCTCGGCTGCCAGGACTTCGTCAATTTTTGTCAACAAACGCTTGCTGTTGTATTCGTAGGCCGATAGCGCCAGGGCTTCCTTGTTTTCAAAGTTGCCATAAATAGCGCCTTTAGTGAGCCCTGTGGCATCGGTCAAGTCGCTCATGCTTGTTCCGATATAACCTTGTTGGTTGAAAACGGGCGCAACGGTCTCTATGATATAGGCCGTGGTCCTTTCAGCTTTTGTTGACATGGCAGCGGTATTTTTATACGAAGATAAAAAAACTATATACTGTATGGTATAAATCAGGGAAAAAGTTCATCCGTAAATCCGGTTTTAGCACCGTCTAATCAAAAAACGCGTAGGTGCCGATACCTAAAAAAGCATCTAGCAAAACGCGTTTTATAAACAACTATCCTTTATTTCAACTGGAGCCAAGAGCCAAAATCCAAGTCACTTACCCGGACGGTTGGTCCTTCAGACCAACGACATCCTTCATCTATGATTCCGGTTACCATGGTACCATCACGGTCTTTTCTTCATCATCCTTCTGTACTTCATCCAATCTCTAACGTCTTACGTCCAACGACTAAAGGCCAACGACAACCGTCCAACGGGCCTATTCCACCAGTTCATCTTGGTTCCGGAACACCAAGGCATCATCGAAAGAGTCGATCAAGACGATGCTCTCTGCGGAAATATCCCCTTTAAGCAGTTCTTTCGACAGGTTGTTCAGCACTTCTTTTTGAATGACCCGCTTGATCGGTCGCGCCCCATACTGAGGATCGTAACCTCTTTCCGCTAGGTATGCGATTGCCTCCTCCGTCGCATCGATCGTGATATGCTGCTTGGCCAACATCTGTTTTAGCTGGTCGAGCTGCAGTTTTACGATTTCGGTAATGTTCTCCCTGCTCAACGGGGTAAACATGATGATGTCGTCGATTCGGTTCAGAAATTCCGGACGTATGGTTTTGCGCAGTAAGCCGAGTACCTCGACGCGGGCGGCTTCTGTAGCGCTGTAAATATCATCGCTATCCTCGAATTTCTCCTGGATAATATGGCTGCCCATATTGCTGGTCATAATGATGATGGTATTCTTAAAATCCGCCACCCGACCCTTATTGTCCGTCAACCGTCCTTCATCCAGTACCTGCAACAAGATATTAAAGGTGTCCGGATGTGCCTTTTCGATCTCATCCAATAACACGACGGAGTAGGGGCGTCGCCGTACCGCCTCGGTCAACTGTCCGCCTTCATCATAACCTACGTATCCCGGAGGTGCTCCGACCAATCGGCTGACCGAATGCCGTTCTTGATATTCGCTCATATCGATTCGGGTCATGGCGTTTTCATCATCGAAAAGGTAGGCCGCCAGAGTCTTGGCGAGTTCGGTCTTCCCGACCCCGGTAGACCCCAAGAAGAGAAAGGAGCCTATGGGCCTTTTGGCGTCCTGCAGTCCCGCCCGACTTCTTCGGATAGCGTCCGAAACAGCCTGAATGGCCTCTTCCTGCCCCACGACCCGTTTGTGCAGTACGTTTTCGAGCTGGAGGAGTTTCTCGCGCTCGCTCTGCAGCATTTTAGTGACGGGTATGCCCGTCCATTTCGCGACTACCTCTGCGATATCCTCATTCGTGACCTCTTCCTTGATCAAAGTCTCGCCCTCTTGCTGTTCCTGTAGTTCTTGTTGCAGTTTCTCGAGGGATTCCTGGGCTTCCTTGATTTTTCCGTAGCGCAATTCGGCCACTTGTCCGTAGTCCCCATTGCGTTCGGCGCGTTCGGCTTCCTGTTTGAACTCCTCGATATCCTGCTTGGTCTTTTGGATGTTGTCCACCACGGACTTTTCGCTCTCCCATTTCGCGAAAATCTCGTTCCGCTCTTCTTTCAGGTTCGCAAGATCTATGTTGAGCGACTTCATCTTGGCTTGATCATCTTCGCGTTTGATCGCTTCGAGCTCGATTTCAAGCTGCATGATCTTACGGTCGAGAACGTCGAGTTGCTCTGGCTTGGAATTGATTTCCATTCGCAGCTTCGAGGCGGCCTCATCGATCAGATCAATGGCCTTGTCCGGCAAAAATCTGTCGGTAATGTAGCGCTGCGAAAGTTCGACGGCAGCGATAACGGCCTCGTCCATAATTCGGACTTTATGATGTGCCTCGTACTTTTCCTTGATTCCGCGAAGTATTGAAATGGCACTCTCGGTATCTGGCTCCAGCACGTTCACCTTTTGAAAACGGCGCTCCAAGGCTTTGTCCTTTTCAAAGTATTTCTGGTATTCGTCCAACGTAGTGGCTCCGATAGCACGAAGGTCGCCCCTCGCCAAGGCGGGCTTCAGGATATTGGCCGCATCCATGGCTCCCTGGCCACCTCCGGCGCCCACTAGGGTATGAATCTCATCGATAAAAAGCACGATATCCCCGTCGGATGACGTGACTTCCTTTATAACGGACTTCAAGCGTTCCTCAAATTCCCCTTTGTATTTGGCTCCCGCGATCAGTGCTCCCATATCAAGGGAATAAATAATCTTGTCCTTTAGGTTTTCAGGCACATCGCCCTGCACGATCCGGTGTGCAAGGCCTTCCGCAATGGCAGTTTTACCCGTACCCGGCTCGCCAACGAGCATCGGGTTGTTCTTGGTTCTTCTGGATAAAATCTGAAGAATACGGCGGATTTCTTCGTCCCGTCCAATAACTGGATCTAACTTGCCCGTGTCCGCCAACCGGTTCAGGTTCTGGGCATATTTTTCTAGGGAGTTGTATGTTTCCTCGGCACTTTGGGAGGTGACTTTTCCTCCACCACGCAGTTCTGAAATAGCGGACTTCAAATCTTTTTCGGTAGCACCTTGGTCCTTCAGAATCTGTGCAATCTTACTTTTTGATTTTAGAATGGCCAGCAACAAATGTTCGATGGAGACATAATCATCTTCCATTTTTTTGGCGATGATGCTCGCCTCGTTCACCGTTTTTCCGGCTTCGCGGGAAAGCATGATGTCGCCACCGGACACCTTGGGGAAGCTTTGTAGCTCCTTATCCAAAATTTGCTGTAACAGCCCCACGTTGATATTTAATTTCTTAAGGATAAAAGGAAGCACGTTCTCGTCCACCTCCCAAATGGACTTGAAGAGATGTTCGTTTTCAATCTGTTGATGGCCCAGACTTTGCGCTAGCTGCTGGGCCTGCTGCAAAGCCTCCTGGGATTTGATGGTATAATTATTTGGGTTCATATCGTCTATATTATCATGTTATAATGTCTATTTTTGGAGAGGATAGGTCAACAACCCTACCAAATCGGCAAACGGACAAAATGGCGGATAAATGCAATGGGAATAGGACATTTCGGCAGTTTTATATTTAAATTTGAGTCCGTCTTCCTGATTACAACGGGCTATTTACATTCGTTTTTAACTAGGGTCGGCTTAACGCTCCAGATTTTACCCGACAAGGTCGACCTGGGTAAAAGTTTGAGTTCCGACCTCTAATTTTACAGAACATATACCTTAACCATAAAATTAAAGAATGGGTCTCTTCAATAGTATCTTTGGAAGTAAAAAAAATAACGGAAATGCTACCGGAAGGCAGCTACCTTGGATTCCGCTGACCTCTTTGGAACAAGTGGATGATATCGCGAAGAAATCGGCTTCCCGAACACAAATCATTTTTAAGCATTCCACTACCTGTGGGATAAGCCGGATGGTGCTGAACAGGTTTGAGAAAAATCCCTTGCTAAAAGAGGGTGGCCTGGACCTCTATTTTTTAGACCTTCATCAACATCGCGAGCTATCCAATAAAATCGCCCAAAGATTTCAGGTCCTGCATCAGTCACCTCAACTACTGGTGATCAAAGAGGGGCGGGCGGTCGACCATGGATCCCATGGGGGGATTACCACTATTCCGTTGAAGGACTATCTGTAGTGGTACTTTCTCCGTTTTCAATAGTTTAATTGACCGAACTGGCAATAACCAGGTTTAATTTTGCCAGTTGGCGGACATGGAGGTCACTAATTATCTTAGCGGGATGGGATGATATGGTCGTTACTCAGTTGAACGTTTTTTTCTGTGCTTGATTCGAGTTTCGGATGAAACCCATCATTTCAATTCGTACTTTTGCAATTCATTTAACTAAAAATCCTTATGCCACGCGACACAGAAATTTTTGATTTAATAGCCGAAGAAAAGGAACGACAACGCAACGGAATCGAGCTGATCGCCTCCGAAAATTTTACGAGTCCCCAGGTCATGGAAGCTGCGGGATCGGTGTTGACCAACAAATATGCGGAAGGCTATCCCGGGAAGCGCTACTACGGGGGGTGTGAGGTGGTGGACAAAATCGAACAGTTGGCCATCGATCGGGCCAAGGCACTCTTTGGAGCGGAATATGCCAACGTGCAGCCCCATTCCGGATCTCAGGCCAATGCATCGGTCTACCATGCTTGTTTGCAACCGGGGGATAAAATCCTGGGTTTTGATTTATCGCACGGCGGACACCTGACCCACGGATCCCCCGTTAATTTTTCGGGGAGGCTTTATAAACCGGTCTTCTACGGGGTGAATAGAGAGACAGGTCGTTTGGATTACGATTCCATTCAGGAAATCGCTACCAGAGAAAAGCCAAAGATGATCATTGCAGGGGCCTCGGCCTATTCCCGGGATATGGACTTTAAGCGTTTCCGGGAGATTGCCGACAGCGTTGATGCCCTATTGCTGGCGGACATCGCCCACCCGGCGGGACTGATTGCCAAAGGAATTCTCAACGATCCGGTTCCCCATTGCCATATTGTAACAACGACCACCCATAAAACCTTAAGGGGACCGCGGGGGGGACTCATTGTTATGGGGAAGGATTTCGACAATCCGTTCGGTCAGAAGCTGAAGAATGGAAAGTTGAAAAAAATGTCCAGCTTGCTGAATCTGGCCGTGTTTCCTGGAAATCAGGGTGGGCCTCTAGAGCATATTATCGCCGCCAAGGCCATCGCTTTCGGGGAAGCACTGTCCGACGATTTTTTACAATATATGCTTCAGGTCAAGAAAAATGCCGCAGCCATGGCCGCCGCTTTTGTCGCCAAGGGTTATCAGATTATTTCCGGGGGAACGGACAACCATATGATGTTGATCGATCTTAGAAATAAGGATATCACAGGAAAGGATGCCGAAAAAATCTTGGTAGAGGCCGATATCACGGCGAATAAAAACATGGTACCCTTTGATGACAAGTCCCCCTTCGTAACTTCGGGTATCCGTTTTGGCACCGCCGCTATCACTACCCGGGGCCTCAAAGAAAATGATATGAAGACCATTGTAGATTTGGTCGACGCAGTTTTAACCCACCCTGAAGATGGGGCTGTGATAAAAAGAACCAAGGAAAGCGTCAATCAATTGATGGAAGGACGAGCGTTGTTCAATTTCTAAAATCTACGGAGTTCCTAATAATGAATAAAAAACCTGCTTGGGTTACCAAGCAGGTTTTATCTTTTGAGAAAGCCCGCGTCGAAGTTTTCTTCTATAGTCTCTTGTCTCTTATTGATTAAGCATAATCAAATCACCCCTTTCAATGCTGGATTTTTTAAGGTTGTAAATTACCGCATCTTCCTCGGATTCACAGTACAGGCCCCAATATCTAAAGTAATCTTTGCGTGACGGATTTCTGGTTTTGATACTTGGACTTGAAACATCCTTGACTAGAGAACCCTCTTCGAAAACGGGGATATAGATTTCATACGGGGTCTCGGTCAATCCATTGCTAAAATGGACATAATGTTTTCCGAGTTGGGTAAAAATCTGTTCCAGTTGCTCCCCGATACTATTATGGTAAATCTTGGTTATAACAATGGTGGTATCCTTAAAGAGGAAGGTAACTTCCTCCGCATCGATTTGAACATCGTTTTTCTTTATTAAACCATCTATCAGAGCGATAAAAGAATTGTTGCCCTGCGCAAAATCGCCCCAAGTGCCCTTGGTAAAGTGAAATAGCATCTCTACGAGGCTTAGGTTGCAATCCAGTTCAATGGCCAATTTCACGGATTCGCTCATGTCTGCATAATTGCGGACGCTGACGTTGGAAAAAAAATGTCTTTCGAGGTGGTTCGTAAAGGTTTTCAGACCTTCGATTTTCAAGTCCTTATTAAAACCTTCGGGCGGATTATTCTCAAAACTATCGTAATATAGTGCCATATACGTGGATCGTGGAGGTTTAGTTTATCAACAAATGTAAGCGGTATAATCACCTACCACACAAAGAAAATCCACAGAAAAACGGGGGTTTTTTGCAATTTCAGACCTATTTTAAATGTAATGTGCTTTTAATCAATATGTTAAAATTATAGAGGATGGCTTGATCAATAAAATTGCCTACGGATTTAACTGCGGTGCAACGACCGTGAAATCGTAGTAAGTAAAGGGTCAAGAGGCAAAAAGGAATTGGCAAGAACTTAAACAAAAAGGCCAGGTTTCAACCATGCAACAACTTATCCATTCAATTGATTAAACATTGCCAAACTTTCAATAAACGCATCAATTGTTGGAACAAGTTCGTAGTCACAGGCTAACGGACCGGGCAACGAAGATAACTACCGCCATCTCAACGCTTGAAGCCCCTCCTCAAAATTTATGGGACGATACCTCGATACCGCCCTTGGTTCACCGAGATCGTAACCGTCCATTGACTTCCTCAACTTTAGATAAATCCACGTTTTCTAGCTTGTTCGATTAGGGCGAAGTCGTTCCCGTCCTCCACTCCCAACATGATTTTCAATTGACGTTTCCTGTTTTCTACGGTAGTACTTGCAGCAGCGACGATGTCCGAGATGTCCTTTGTTTTGGTACCGATTGACAATTGATATAGGATTTTTTTGTCCCGTTCATCGATTTGCTCCTCGTTGGCCATTTTTCTACGGATGGCCTGTAGGGCCGCCGCGGTGTAGTATGGAGGCTTGTCAAGCACCGTTCTCACCATGGTTTGCAGGGTTTTTTGATCTACCTCTGATTTGACCATGTATCCGTCCGGATTCACGTTCTTTAGAATGTTATTGATGCGGTAGCTATCACTGAAGGAGGAGAGAAAGACAACTTTTGAACTGGGAGAAATCTCTCTTACAAGAAGGCCGAGGTCTTCCCCGGTGCGTTCTTCCTTGGCACTTTCAGGAAACATTTGAATATCCAAAAGAATAATATCGTAGGGCAATCGCTTGGCGGAACTTTCTATTTCAGTCTTGCCGGCCTCATAGCTGGGGGCGGTATGTACCACCACTTCAAAATTTTCGAAGGTAGTGGCCTCGAGGGTATATTTGTAACCGAGAACAATCATCTCATGGTCGTCGACAGCAAGTATGCGTATCAAGTCGCTCATAACTCTATTTCTTCGTTTTTACGATTCCTGTATCGGCGGACTGCGTCTAACACTCGAAGATTCGGGATGTTCGATTTTTGGTATCGGAATATATAGGCTAACGGTGGTGCCCTTTCCAATAGTACTATCGACACGCCAATTTCCGTTCAATTTTTCTATCCGCGATGCAATATTACGCATACCGATTCCTTTTTTCTTATGCGTCTTTCGGAATCCTTTTCCATCATCGGCAATGGTGACCTGCAGATCTGAATGTCGCGTTGCAAAGGTAACGGTAACGTTGTTGCACTGTGCATGCTTAACGCAATTTTGCAGGGTCTCTTGAATCATACGATAGACATTGATCTTGATTTCCCCGTTTAGGGAGTCCCATTCCCATTCCTTATTGTACACTAAACGGCAATTGATATTCGCCCTTTGTTCTACCGATTTTAATAAATCTTGCAAAGAAAGAATAAAGTTATTAATTTTTTGGTAAGCAGTATGACTTAAAGCATGAGAAATTTCCCGCACCTCCTTTTCTGCACCCTGTAGGGCGTCTAATGCCTTTTGGCGCTGTGCTTCGGCCTCGCTTCCATTTTTTTTGTTTAGGCCGGCAAGCACCATGCGGGCACCCATCATGCTGCCCAGTACGCCATCGTGAAGCTCTTCGGATATTCGTTTTTGTTCCGATTTTCTGCCTTCTTCCTCTTTTTGTTTTTGGGCGAGCATCAAATTGAAAATTTCTTGGTTGGCCGCTTGTTGCTCTTGTTGAAAGCGTAATTTTTGATTTTTTGAGCGTTGATTGAAAATTACGACGGCCGATGCCCCGAGTAGGAAAATCGCGATGGCGATACCCGCCCATAACTGTTTCTCGCTTTCCAGCATTTGGTTTTCGGCGATGTATTCGTCCGTTTCGAAACGGATACGGGCAAATTTGTTGCGCGTCTGTCGTTCTTCTTCCTGTAAACTGTCATTTAGGACGATGTAACGTCGATTGTAGCTGAATGAATTTTCAGGGTCCAGCCTACTTAGTAGTTTAAGGGTTCTTAAGATACGCTCATTGTTGTCAACGAACTCGGCATACCGCAGCGCATTTTTTGCATGTGATATAGCAACGGTCGTATCGCTTTGGCTTAAGTGGTATTCCGCCAAGTCGTGGTGGCTGAGAGAGAGTCCAGTGATGTCATTTAAGCTATCCCTAATTTTTAATGCTTCTAGGAATTCGGATCTAACCTTTTCGGTATTTCCGGATTTCATTTTGCTATAGGCATGATTATTTAGTGTCCTGGCATAGAATTTAGGCATTCTTTCACGTAGTCCGTTTTCACTCAAAACCTTTTCAAAGTATGGCAATGCTTTATCGTATTCTCCTTTTGTTAGATATACATAGCCGATATTGTTAAGGGTAATCAGTTCCAAATCGTGTTTCCCCGCTATCTTTTCTTGATATTCCAAAGCTGTGTTAAAATAATCAATGGCGCGATCATAATCATTCAATTCCGTCGTTACAGACCCTAAATTATTGTAAGAATTAAATAATTGCCTGTAATTCTGCAACGGCTTCAGTAGCTCAATGGCATTAATCGTCGAAATCTCGCTGCCCGTATAGTCCTTTACATCAGACTGGGCTATCGCCATATTGTTGAGCATTGTTGCGGATTCGTTTATTTTGCCGATATCCGTATAAATTTTATGTGCGGTTAAATAATGAAAATAAGCACTGTCTTCTACTGCTATGGTTTTATAGAATTCTGCTAGGTCCCAGTGCGCCTCGGCTAGACTGGTACTGTCTCCAATCTTGCCCGCCATATTTCGCGTCTTGGAGTTAGTCTTTCTAAAATTTAACGAATCGTTTAGCTTTAGGTAGGCCAGCGATAATTGGGAAAAGACCTTTGTTTTGGTGGAATCGTTTTCAAGACTGGAGATTTCCGAAAAGACTTCTGAAAGTCTTTTTTTTCTTTCTTCCACGGATAGTTCGGTATTTCGTCCCTCTTGGATCAATGTATAAAGGGAATCCAGTTCCGAACTCTTGGTTACTACTTTGCGCTGCTCTGAACCGCATGACCAACTGAATAACAGGCCGAAGCAAAGCAATCGGACTATATTCTGATTTATGAGGTGGAACGACAGCATTGAGAGAATAATTTATAAAAAAAGGCCTTAAAGTGAATTTAAGGCCAAGATAATTGAAAAATATGTGATTTTAAGTTTATTCTCTTTGAGTCGTTTCGTTATGGGCTCGGTCAGTGGCATCGATTTGTACATCATAGAGCGCATCGTTTTCGTCCACTTTAGTTTCCGATTCACACGAAGCGAAAAGTCCAACACTCATTACCATTACCGCGAAAATACTTGCTACTTTTTTCATTTTGAAAAGTTTAGGGGGTTATTATGCTTTTTTGCTACTGCTAAAGTAGTATCAAAAGTCCTCAAACGGATAGCGATAAAATGAAATATGGGTGAGCGTACCGATTCTATGAGTAAGTGCACCGGTTCTGTTAGGATTGTGTTAATTAAGCGAAGATATCGTGTTTTTTGAAAGGATTTGCTTCAGGCCGTCGATGTTCGATCGATACGATTTCGAAAAGGGCAGTTGCATCTTGTTATGCTTTAGGGTGCAAACGGATTTGCCATAACTGATACGCGAGATATAATCGGTATTCACGATGTAGCTCTGATGGATACGTACGAAGTTTTTGGGTAATTGGTTCTCGAAGGTCTTTAAGGTTTTAAAAGCATTGTTGACTGTGCCGTCCTTCATAACAAACTCGGTTGCATTGTTATCGGCCTTTAAATATAGGATATCGTTGGTGTCGATATACTGAAAATCACTGTAGGATTTTAGGCATAGCGTATCCGGTTCGGCTTTTGCAGGAATCTGTTTTCGCAGGCGCAATAGTGATTTTCGAATATCGAATTCATTGTAAGGCATCAACCAGTAATCGAAAAATCCGTTTTTAATGGCGTCGTAAGCATAGTTCTTACTTTTCGCAATACCGATAATCACGGGTAGATCGGTCACATATTGATGCAGTTCCATTACCATCTGGAAATATTCCTGGGCATTTTCGTTGAGGTTGATAAAGACGACATCGGGAGAGAACTTTAAAATACTGTTGATTCCTTCCGTACTGTCCTTGGCCATAGCGGCACAGCTGAAATCGCCGTATTCCTCCAAATAATGCTGTAGTTGCAAATTTGAAGTCGCGTCGGAATCCAATATGGTATAGGTATATTCCAAAGCCTTGAAATTTGGAGCCAAATTAATTATAGAAAGATACATAGCGACCAAGTTATTCCCCATAATATTTGGGGTTTTTGTTTTAAATTATTGAAAATGAACGGTTTTGCAGGAAAAAACTTGCATCATCCGTAGTGTTATACAGGGTTTTTCGATGAACGGTAGCATCGACCGATTAATTTGTTCTGAAGCATGGTCACGCCAAGACGGATGAACACGAAAAAAATAACTGTAGAGAGAGAGCTTAAACCGAAGCGAGTTCGAGGCCTCGTCGAAGGACGCAATTCTAAAATGAGTTTAAAGGAAGGGGCAATAGTATCAATGGAATATCTGGTATTATCGAAAATAATGTTATTTTGAGTGAACATTCGTTGTTTCTATCCAAAAAGCTGTTTGACCTCTTCTGAAATCCGCATGGGCTTTAGTGAGTCTTCATTGAGCAAGCACCACTCGGTACGTGAACGAACCAGTAGAGCATCGGTGGTGGTGTTGTGCATTTCCACGACCCGTACCGAAATGGCGCCGTGGCTTTTTTCGATGTACGTGCTTACCTTGATTACATCGCCCAATTGTGCGGGGGTTTTGTAGGTAATATCATGATGCATCACCACCCAGATTACCCCTTCTCGCATGCTTTGTGGGGCTTTGGTTTGCCAGTGTTGCTTTGAGATATCCTGTATCCACTGTACATAGCGCACATTGTTCACATGGTTCAGTTCGTCGAGATCATCCTCCTGAACCACAAGGGTCAAATCATAGGTCGCGCTCATGGCTTTTTACGTATTTTAACTTCGAAAAGCTTGTCCCACTCCTTTCCGGTGACGAAAAAGGTCTTACGCTCGGGATGGTAGGCGATACCATTTAACACGTTATCGGTCTTGTTCCAACTATCGTGGTGGGTGACCTTATCGCTCAGCCCCCCGAAATTGACTACTCCTTCGATGGCACCACTTTTGGAGTCGATGATCATTACGCCGGATTTCTGGTAGACATTGGCGTAAATTTTACCATCCACAAATTCCAGCTCGTTGGCGCTGTCGTTCACGGATGAATGAGTTACGGTCTCTATATAATCCTCTTCCGTCAAGGTATCGGCATTCAAGAACCATATCTTCTCGGTTCCGTCGCTTTTGAAGAGTTTTTCCCCATCGTTAGCTAGGCCCCAGCCTTCCTTACTCTGTCCGTATTGAAAGCTATCCAGTCTTTCAAGACTTCTTAGATCGTAAACGAAACCTTTGCCCGCCCTCCAGGTGAGCATATAGACCTTATCGTCCAGAATGGTGATTCCTTCCCCGAAATAGCTATCGTCTAAATCGACCTGTTGGAGTATCTCTCCCGTTCGGAAGTCCACTTTCCGCAAAGACGAACGTCCCTTTTTCCCCGTGCTCTCGTAAAGGGTGTCTTGATGGAATTCCAGGCCCTGCGTGTAGGCCCTGTCGTCATGGGGGTATTCATTGAGGATTTCATAGGTGTAGATTTCGGGGGCATGGGGTGCCAATACTTGGATGTTCTTGTTTATCTCCACCGAAGTATCATCGTAAGACACCGTGGCCTTTAAGGACTTATTGCCCAAATGCGGCACGTCAAGGCTAATCTTCCCGTCTTGGACCGGAAGCGTTTTCCCGTTAATGGAATAGGTCACCTCTTGTATCGCTTTGTCTCTCTTGTTCTTTATATCGACGGCTATGCTTGCATTTTGCGGAAAACTCGTCTTGTTTTCCGGAAGCTGCACCTCGAACAGCGCGCTAGGGGAGTTGTCGCCCCCGCAGGCCATAAAAAGGACAAGGAGGATGCTGCATGAAAAGCTTTTTATGGAATTCATTTCGATATTTATAAGGGTATATTCAAGATATTTTATACTTCTGTGACAAAAATAGCGAACTGCAAAGAATAATGAATGAAACCTTCGCAGCATCTTTAGCTTGATTGTATCAGATTCGTACTGGTCTCAAGCTTTAGTCCGGATGTCTAGGTCCATTTATAAATTTTAGGCCGGTCGAATCATGTATTGTTTGATTGGTCCTACCGCCCTGGGCATTCCAATTGTAAAAGATGGTCAAATTCATTGTAAAAATGTCAAAAGATCTTATATTTGCACCTCGGCAAGTCCTACACGACCAGCTCCTGTAGAATCCCCCAGGGCGGGAACGCAGCAAGGGTATACGGTCGTAGCGGTGCGATGTAGGTAGCTTGCCGTTTTTTTATTCCTTATCCCCAACCGACATGCAGCAGAAAGTGGTCCTCATTACCGGAGGTTCTTCGGGCATCGGCAAGTCCATCGGCCTGTATCTTCAAAGCGAGGGACTTAAAGTTTACGGTACGACCAGAAGCTTATCCAAATATCCCGATTTTGAAAGTTTTGAACTTTTGGAACTTGAGGTCACCGACCCCGACAGCATTGCATTGGCAGTGCGAAAGGTACTCGACAACGAGGGGCGGATCGACGTGCTGGTCAACAACGCGGGCGTCGGCATCACCGGTCCGATCGAGGAAACCCCGCACGAAGAGATACAAAAGGCCTTCGATATCAATTTTAATGGCCCCCTGCATCTTGCCAAGGCGGTTCTTCCGCAGATGCGACGTCAAGAATCGGGACTCATCATAAACATCACCTCCATTGCCGGCGCCATGGGATTACCTTACCGGGGCATTTATTCCGCAACAAAAGGAGCGTTGGACCTTGTTTCGGAAGCGCTTCGCATAGAGGTAAAGGATTTTGGGATACGGATTGCCACCTTGGCCCCGGGCGATTTTGCGACCAACATTGCCGCGGGCCGCTATCACGCTCCAATAGAAAATGAGTCGCCCTACGCCGAGCCTTACGCTAACACCTTGAAGATGATCAATGAGGATGTCGATTCCGCCGGAGACCCTATTCTAGTTGCCAAAGAGGTGTTTGAAATCATCAACACCAATACCCCTAAAGTCCATTATAAGGTCGGGGACGCGATGCAAAAACTGTCCGTTTTCATAAAAGGGATACTTCCTGACAAAATCTACGAGAAACTTATAGTACGTCATTATAAATTGTAATTTTAAACCCTAACAATCCAATCAAACCCATCCATCATGAAATTTTTTATAGACACTGCCAATTTAGACGAAATCCATGAAGCCCAAGAGCTGGGAGTTTTGGACGGAGTAACTACGAACCCCTCCCTAATGGCCAAAGAGGGTATTACGGGAAGGGACAATATTTTAAAGCACTACGTTGATATCTGCGAAATTGTCGATGGCGACGTCTCTGCCGAGGTAATTGCCACCGATTTCGATGCTATCGTAAAGGAAGGGGAGCAACTTGCCGAACTTCACGAGCAGATTGTGGTCAAGGTACCGATGATCGAGGACGGGGTAAAGGCCTTGAAGTATTTTTCCGATAATGGGATACCTACCAACTGCACCCTTGTTTTTTCCGCAGGTCAAGCCTTACTTGCCGCCAAAGCGGGTGCGACCTATGTTTCCCCGTTTATCGGTAGGTTGGACGATGTATCTACGGATGGCCTTAACCTGATTGCGGAAATCCGTCATATTTATGATAATTATGGGTACCAAACCCAAATCCTGGCCGCTTCGATACGTCATACCATGCACGTGATCAACTGTGCCAAAATCGGGGCAGACGTGATGACCGGAGGCTTATCTTCTATCAAAGGTCTATTGAAGCACCCGTTGACCGATAGCGGTCTGGAAAAATTCTTAGCGGATTACAAGAAGGGGAATTGAAAATTACTTCGAAGGGCATAGCGTTCGGGAGCTATTAATTTCTGATCACTCTATTTCAATTGTTTCGGTGAAGGTCTGGCACACCGCGAAATAACCGAGGACAAAATCGCCTTTATCGCTTGGAGCATTTGTCGTCCCGGTCCCATCAACAGAACCGTCAGATACTCGAATAATGTTCCCGCGAACGGTTGCAGCGGGAGTTTGGAATGGACCTTGACTCCCGCCTGCCTGTACAGTCAACTGGTTCATGTAGTTATAAAACCCCTCGTCGACCCCTAATAAATCAACGCTGATTTCCATCCCCGGAGTAACATCTTCATCGTAGAAATATGAAAATTCGAAAGTCTGGCCTTGGTAAAACTCATCCTCGGTAACGAGGTATTCGTTGTAATCAAAATCGAAAAGATAAAAGTCATTTCGATTCGGATCGTCCGTAAACGATACTAGGACTTCGGTTTCGTCATCCGTAAAAAGCCCGCCTTCCCCCTGTATCAAGGTATCGATCGGTACGGTCGGCACATACCGGGTCGATGCTCGATAGCGCTTATCACCGTAAACAATGGATAGTTCAAGCCTTCCATCGGTAAAAAACGAAGTGTTCTTAGAAGCTTCGTATCTGCCGGGACTACTTTCGCTTTGGGTTAGTACGACAAAATTCTGATCTTTCGCACCGACAGGTTTATAGTCGGGATTTACGATTCGGATGTCATCCAAATCCGCCGATTCGATATCGCCAAAAAAAGAACTGGTAAGGCCTGCCCTGATGGTAATATCGGTCATAGGCTTGCTTTCATCGATTCGGAGGAGGGCGTCTACCGAAAGTCTGGGCGTTTCTGTCGGGGTATCGACCTCTATCACATCTTGACAGCTGGAGAGCAAAAATAATCCCGTTACAACCAAAAGATATCGCTTCATGGCCTTAGAATTTAAAATTGTAGGTAACCGCGGGTACGATGCCGAAAATTGAAGTACGCACTGCTTCGTTCACTCCCGTATCCTCATTGCGGCTAAAGCTGATCGAGGCCGCATTTTTGCGACTGTACAGGTTGTAAATGCTGAAGACCCATTCGCCCTGCCATCTTCTGCCGGCGTTCTTTTTTGGGATAAGGGTCGCCGAAACATCGATACGGTGATAATCGGGTAATCGCTGTTCGTTACGCAATCCATAATATGGTACCGTAAGGCCCTGAAACTCGAACTGTCCGATGGGATAGTTCGTAGGCTGGCCGGTCTGATAGACGAAATTGGAGTTGAAGCTCCACTTGTCGTTCAGATCATAACTGCCGTACAGCGAAAAATCATGGGTCTTATCGTAGGGCGTGTTGTACCACTCCCCGAAATTGATACCGGTCTCGCTTCCGGAAATCCCGTTATCGGCCGTAGCCATCCTGCCCGGGGTACGTTGTTCCGATTTGGAGAGGGTGTAGGATAACCATCCCTGAAACCGGCCTTCATTCTTTCTGAGCAATAGCTCTAGGCCGTAGGCCCGCGCCTTTCCTTTCAAAATGACGGTCTCAATGGCGTCATTGGCTATTAAATTGGCCCCATCAATGTAATCGATACGGTTCTGGACATCCTTATAAAAAAGCTCCGTTTCAACGGAATAATCGCCATCGTTAATGTCTTTAAAGTACCCTATGGCATATTGGTCCAACAGTTGGGGCTCGATAAACGGACCGCTGGGGGTCCAGACATCCAATGGGGTAGGGGAGCTGGTATTCGATAAGAGGTGCAGGTACTGTGCCAAACGGGTGTAGCTGGCCTTGACGGAATTATCGGGGTTAAAGGTGTAGGACAGGGCCGTTCTGGGTTCAAAATTGTTAAAGGTGGCCAAGCTGCCGCCCCGACCCGGTTCAAGGGTGGCAATGGGGTCGGCCTCGGAATAAATGGACAGGGAAGGGTCGAAATCCACCGGATTGTCATTTTCGTACGCGTTCAGTTCCTCTTGTCCCAAACGGATAAAATTGCTGAAGCGCAGGCCGTAGTTCAGACTTAATTTCGGGGTAATATCGTGTTTAACGTCGATATAGGCAGCAAACTCATTGGCATATTTTTGGATGAGCTGCTCTTCGAGGATTCCCGAATCCGGACGGCTGGGCTGTATTTTACCGGGATTGAACCGGTAGTAGATATCGTTGATGCCGTAGTTGATCTGCAATTTATCGCTTACATAGTGTTTCAGGTCGTATTTTACATTGAAGTTCTGGATTCCGGAGTTCCAATCGAAGCCTACAAAATCTAGCTTAAGGCCATAATAATAGTCCGAATAAATCAGCGAAAGATTGGAGAACAATTTATCGGAGAAGAGATGGTTCCAGCGAAAGTTGCCAACGCCGTTGCCATAGGTATTGACAAAGCTGTCACTGATACTAAAGACATCCCTTCCGAAATATCCCGATAGAAAAATACTGTTCCGGTCGTTGATGTTGTAGTTGATCTTGGTATTAAGGTCATAGAAATAGGCCTTATTGTCCACATTGAACAAGGGCAGGAACAAATGGGCGTACGAGGATCGCCCCCCCACTAGAAATGCGGCTTTATCCTTGGCAATGGGACCTTCCGCCAGCAACCGGCTCGCCACTAGTCCGATTCCCCCGTTGACCTTAAACTCCCTGCTATTGCCCTCTTTTTGGAAAATATCGAGTACGGAGGATACCCGCCCACCGTAACGTGCGGGGATTCCGCCCTTATAGAGCTTGATGTCCTTGATCGCATCGGGATTGAAAACGGAGAAAAAACCGAATAGATGCGAGGAGTTGAAGATGATGGCCTCATCCAGCAAAATCAGGTTTTGGTCTACCGCCCCGCCGCGTACGTTAAACCCGGAAGCACCTTCGCCGGCGTTGGTCACACCGGGCAGGAGTAAGATGGATTTAATGACGTCGGCCTCGCCCAAAATCACGGGCACTTTTTTGATGGTACCCACTGAAAGGGTATTCACGCTCATTTGAGGCTCTCGGATGTCCAGTTTTTCCGAATTCTCGGTGACAACGACTTCATCCAGTTCTTCCGCCGCCTCTTCCATTTTGATGTTGAGCCTCAGGTTCTGGGAGAGCTCAATGGACCGAACGACCTCCTCGAACCCCAGATAACTTATCTGCAGTCGGTAGGTGCCTTCGGGAAGGGTAATGGAATAAAAACCATATTCATTGGTGGTTACTCCGGTGCCCAATTCGGGTACGGCAACTGTGACGCCGATCAAGGTTTCGTTGCTTGCCGCTTCGGAAATGCTACCGCTGACGGTGTATTTCTGTTGGGAAAAGGCTAGAAGGCAACTGTTCAGAAAAACAAAAAGAAAGATTCGGGCAATTTTGTCCATCAAAGACGCTTTTTAAGATCGGGCAGCGCCCGGCAAAGATAAAGAGAAATCGATTTTTGCACGCTTCTTCAACGACTTAATTAAAAAAAGGACCGCCGTCTTCGACAGAGGTCCTTTTCCGCATTCTAAATTACTGCCCAGTGGCAGTAAATTGTTAGGACGAGGAACGATTTTAATCCTTCTAAATGTTTTCTAGGATACCGTTTAAGGTCGTACTGGGGCGCATCGCCTGTTCTACCAATTTTCGATCCGGCTTATAGTACCCGCCGATGTTTTGCGGACGACCTTGGGCGTTGATCAGTTCCCCGGTAATCTTATCTTCGTGCTTGCTCATGGTCTTGAACACCTCCGCGAACCGCTTTTTCAGTTCTTTGTCCTTGTCCTGATTGGCCAAGGCTTCCGCCCAATAGAGTGCTAGATAAAAGTGGCTGCCGCGGGTATCCAATTCGTTGACCTTGCGGGAGGGTGATCGGTCGTTGACCAAAAATTTTTCAGTGGCAGTGTCCAAAGCATCGCCAAGGATCCTCGCCTTTTTATTGTCGTATTTTTCTCCGTAGAAATCCAACGAAACGCCTAGGGCCAAGAATTCGCCCAAGGAATCCCAACGCAGATGGCCTTCTTCCATGAACTGTTGCACATGTTTCGGGGCAGAACCTCCGGCGCCCGTTTCGAAAAGGCCGCCCCCGTTCATCAGGGGAACGATCGATAGCATCTTGGCGCTGGTGCCTACTTCCAAAATGGGAAACAAGTCGGTCAGATAGTCCCGCAGTACGTTTCCGGTCACCGAAATGGTATCTTTCCCGTCCTTCATACGCTGCAAGGTGAATTTTGTAGCTTCGAGGGGGGACATAATCCGGATATCCAAACTTGAGGTGTCGTGCTCTCCCAAATAGGTGTTTACTTTATCGATCAATTGGGTGTCGTGGGCCCGGGTCTTGTCCAACCAAAATATCGCCGGATCTTTAGTTTCGCGGGCACGGGATACCGCCAGTTTTACCCAATCCTGTATCGGCGCGTCCTTCACCTGGCACATCCGCCAGATGTCCCCTTCCGCTACGGAATGTTCGAAAAGTACGGCGTCGGTATTCAGATCTGTTACGATGACCGTACCAGCGGCCCCAATTTCAAATGTTTTGTCGTGCGAGCCGTATTCCTCGGCCTTTTGTGCCATTAAGCCGACATTCGGCACCGTTCCCATAGTGGTCGGGTCAAAAGCACCGTGTTTTTGGCAAAAGGCGATGGTCGCGGCGTAGACATCGGCGTAGCTACTGTCCGGTATCACGGCCTTGGTGTCCTGGGTGTTCCCTTCCGCGTTCCACATCTTGCCCGAATTTCGAATCATGGCCGGCATCGAGGCGTCGATAATTACGTCACTGGGAACGTGCAGGTTCGTAATGCCCTTATCGGAATTGACCATGGCCAGGTCGGGACCGTCGGAAATGGCTTTTTTTATCGCGTTTTCAATTTCTTCGCGCTTATCTGAAGGTAGTTCGTCAAGTTTTCTAAAGAGATTTTCAAGTCCGTCATTGGCGCTGATGCCCAACTCGGCGAAAGTGGACCGGTAGCTATCGAAGACGTCCGCGAAGAATACTTCTACGGCATGACCAAAAATAATAGGATCGGAAACCTTCATCATGGTGGCCTTCAAATGCAGCGAAAAGAGGACGCCTTTGTCGTTGGCATCTTTTACTTGTTCTTGTAAAAACTGCATTAATGCCTGTTTTTCCATTACCGTCGCATCGACGACCTCCCCGGCCAGTAGGGCCAATTTATCCTTTAAGAGTACGGTTTTTCCGTCATTCTGGACCAGCTCGATCTTGATTTCGGTCGCTTTGTCCATCGTGCGGGATTTTTCATTGGTTTTAAAATCCCCGTGATTCATGGTCGCGACATGGGTCTTTGAATCGGAATTCCATGTCCCCATGGAATGCGGATTTTTCTTGGCGTAATTCTTCACGGCACGGGGAGCCCTTCGATCAGAGTTGCCTTCGCGAAGTACCGGGTTCACTGCACTACCCTTAATCTTGTCGTACCTTGACTTTATATCCTTTTCTTCCTTGTTGGATGGCTCGTCGGTATAGTCCGGCAGGTCATAGCCTTTGTCCTGTAGTTCCTTGATCGCACCTTTCAATTGGGGAATGGAAGCGCTGATATTGGGCAGTTTGATTATATTGGCTTCGGGCTTTTTGGCCAGTTGTCCCAATTCGGCCAAGTCGTCAGACATTTTTTGGTCGGAATTCAAAAAGTCGGGGAAAGAAGCTATAATCCGTGCTGCCAGGGATATATCCTTGGTTTCAAGGTCAACATCGGCCGTTTGTGCAAATGCTTTTACAATGGGTAGAAAGGATCGGGTCGCCAAAGCCGGAGCCTCGTCTGTTTTGGTGTAGAAAATTTTGGACATGAAGGTTTTAATTTTGGAATTTGACTTGTACTATACTTCGAAAACCGAGGAAGGATAAAGATAACCCGTCGCTTTGTTTCAAGAGGAGCAAATATACAATTTTATGTGACGTTCGGGAGGTAAAGATGAAACATGCCACGTCTCACCCTTATGAGCGATTACGAACCAATTTCTTCTGCAACAGGAAGCGACATCGAAGTATCTGTTGAGGCACTCCCGCCGGTTTAGGTCAGAATAAAAACCGTCCATAGACCAGAAGATAGGTGCGGTCTTAAACTACAAAAGCCATATCATTGTATAAATACATTGATATGGCTTTTTAGAAGTAGATAGCGAACTTTCTTCTCTGTATAAACTACAGTTTGGCAATCCTTGATTGCATTCGCATCACTAATCCTGACGTTTGAAGCATTTTCCGTACGGAGTTATAAAACTACACACTTCTATATACTTCTTCTTTATTGCCTTAATGATTCTGTTACTATTCATAGAAACGAAATTTTACGAATAACTGCCAGTTTTACATCCACTTGACTATTACGGAAAGCGACAGCCTCCCAGTATCAAGCTCATCCTATATGTTGGTCGATGTGGTAACAGAATTACCTCAGGACCTAAAAGGACTAAGCAATAATATAAAGAACGTGAACTCTATAATGATTTGATGTAAGAACTTTGGACAAATCCTTACAAAATCACACCTTAAAAATAGAACAAAATAATCTCAACACCAAACAAATTAACCAACTTTAAGTCAACAGTTTATGAACAGAGGTTATGAACAATTGTTAATAACTAGAAAACCCGTCATGAATTTATCGTGACGGGTCGTGAATTTACGCTGGGAAAAGAGTCTAAGAGCGGATTTCTTTGATACGCGCTTTCTTACCGGTAAGGTTTCGGAAATAGAAAATACGGGCTCTTCTTACTTTTCCTCTCTTATTAATTTCAATTTTTTGCAATGCAGGCATGTTCACAGGGAAAATTCTTTCTACCCCGACAATACCGGACATTTTACGGATGGTAAAAGTCTCGGTAGCCCCACTGCCTCTTCTTTGGATAACTACGCCCTTAAAAAACTGGGTACGCGTTTTATCTCCTTCCCTAATCTCGTAGTACACGGTGATGGTGTCACCTGCTGAAAATTTGGGAAATTCCTTTTTGGGAACTAATTCGTCTTCTACGAATTTAATCAATGAATCCATGATCTTGGTTTAATGTTGTGTTCGGACCAACATTCACGATTTTCGTCAGAGGTTGATTTAACAGGATGCAAAAATAAAGGTTTTCCAGGAACTGGCAATGTCTTCTATTCTTTTTCCGCTCATTCCAATAAATCGGGTCGGAGGTCTTCCGTACGTTTTTGCGCCTTCTCTTCCCGCCATTCGCAAATTTTGGGAAAATTGCCGCTCAAAAGAATTTCGGGCACTTTCATTCCCTTGTATTCCGATGGCCTGGTGTAGACCGGTGGAGCCAATAAATTGTCTTGAAAAGTGTCGGTCAGGGCCGAAGTTTCATTGTTCAGTACCCCGGGAATCAGTCGTATTACCGCATCACAGACGATTGCCGCGCCAAGTTCACCGCCAGAGAGTACGTAATCGCCCACGGAAATTTCCTTAGTGATATAAGCCTCCCTCACCCGATGGTCAACTCCCTTGTAATGTCCACAAAGAATAATAACGTTGTTCAACAACGAAAGCCCATTTGCCATTTTTTGGTCCAAGGTTTCGCCATCGGGGGTCATATAGATGACTTCATCGTAATCCCGCTCCGCTGTAAGTGCAGAAATGCATTTGTCGATAGGCTCGATCATCAGTACCATTCCGGCCCCACCGCCATACTGGTAATCGTCCACTTGATTATAGCTCTTGTCGGTATAGTCCCTTAGATTGTGAAGATGGACTTCTACCATTCCTTTTTTGATGGCCCTTTTAAGAATAGAGGCATTAAAGGGACTTTCCAAAAGTTCGGGAAGTACAGTGATGATATCGATGCGCATATTGTTCCAATTAGGCTGGACTGCCACAACCGTAATTTAGGACAGTCGGCCGGATTAAGAAGGTAGGTTCGCAAGTTAAAAAAGCTCCTCTCGGAGCTTTTTTGGGTTTTATTTCTGTTTTTTGTATTTGTTGATTTCGTCTTGCAGCTGCCGGCTTATTTTTTGTTCGCGTTCCAAGGCCCTCCTTCGATGGTCCTCATACTCCGTTTCCAGTTCCGATAGATTGGTCTTTGCCTCTTGGGTGAGAATATTGCTGTTTCGGAATCTATAGATGAAAAAGAGCAATAAAATCAGCAGACCTGCAATCACTGTCCATAAAATGGCGTTATAAGTGCCTTTTGAAACAGCAATGCCCAAAAACGACATGTTGTCTTTTTCTTCGGTAACTTGAGCAAGGCTATTGGTGGTATCTTCCAGCTTTTTTTCTAGGGACATGATGGTCGACTCATGGCCTGCGATCGTGGCTTTTAGCTCGGCGGCACGGGTGTTGAATCCGTTCAGGGTGTCCATCACGTTTTGGCGAAGCTTGTCCAAGGAAATCTTGCGTACGACCTCGTACAGCTTGCCATCGGACCTGTAGTTGCCCGACTTTTGGTAAACGTATTCGAACTGGCTATCAACATTTCCCTTGTCTAGGGAAAGCTCCTCTTCTTGATCGTTTTGGGCATGTGAATCTTGGAGGCCTAAGGTCAACAAGGCCGCTGCCATCAACAGTATTCTAAAACCTTTCATGTAACGTAGGGTCTTTGCGTTAGTGATTAAGGCTGCGAAAGTAATTCAATATTATCAATTTAGAAAAAAAATGCTTACAAAAGGTTGGGCAATTGATATATGGAACTCATAAAAAAACGCCCGAATGTGGGCGCTTTTTAGAAAAATCTCTGACCTTGGCTGTAAAACCGAACTACTGAAAAATCAATCTTTCGCGTTCCCCTTTTTCGTTCAACATAGTAATTACGGTCTTTCCATATTTTGAAATGCGTCCGAACAAAGCCCGGGCCTCTTGAATATCGTCAATCTCCTCATCGCCCAGCGCCAGCAAGATCTTACCTTCCAAATCATATCCGCGATACCTTTCCGGAACACCGACAATACGCACTCCTGATTTCAACCTATACTTCTTTCGTTCCTTATCGGTCAGGTTTTTTACTTCGAGTCCCATTTCAGGAACGACCAGGGTCTGTATTTCGGTCAACATAACGGGAAGAATCAAACTTTCCCCGTCCCTATCGATGGTTACCTGCACCTCGTCCCCTGGTTTTTTCGTGGAAAGATATCCGGTAAGATCAGGAAACTTACTTACTTTGATATCGTCCACCTGTTTTATGATGTCGCCGCTACGGATATCGGCTTCAGCCGCCCCTGTGTTATCTTCGACACTTTCGACGTATACTCCGTCGATATCGCTGATTCCTTTTTTAACGGCGTAGGGAGTATGTGCCGGGATGGTACTGACGCCCAATATACCCTTTTGTACATTGCCGTATTCCAAAATATCATCGACCACTTTCTTGGCAATATTGCTAGGTACCGCAAACGAATAGCCCACGTAGGAACCCGTCTGTGAAGTGATAGCCGTATTGATGCCCACTAAATCGCCATTGGTGTTCACCAGGGCGCCACCACTGTTACCTGGGTTGACGGCCGCGTCGGTCTGGATGAACGATTGGTTGCGGCCCATATGCAAGTCCCTCGCCTTTGCGCTCACGATTCCCGCGGTCACCGTAGAAGTAAGGTTAAAGGGGTTGCCAACGGCTAAGACCCACTCGCCAATTTTGACATTGTCGGAGTCTCCGAAGGCAAGATAGGGCAGTTTACGGTCCGCGTCGACCTTGATCAGGGCAATATCGGAATTCGGATCTGTGCCGATCAGTTCCGCCTCATAGGTCTTGTTATTATTTAACGTAACCTGTAACTTATTGGCATTGGCAATAACATGATTGTTGGTCACGATATATCCGTCTTGCGAAATAATCACGCCCGAACCGGTCCCGACCTGGGCCCGTTCCTGTCCGCCTCCATGTCCGTAGAAAAATTCCATCAGACTCGAAGGCTGAGCTCGGGTAATCGTTACGTTTTTAACGTGTACTACGGCATTGACCGTGCTTTCGGCCGCCCTGGTAAAATCGACATCGTTAATGCCCGCCCCTTTCGGCGAGGTAGGGATGAAGCTCGTGTCGAACACTGATGCATCGTTCGCTTCCGTAACTACCGCGTAGTTGGTGTTTTCGAAGAATAATTTGTAGGCCCCCAAGGTAATCGCTCCCGCAAAAACGGCGACCAATAATGTACTTGCAATCCTTTTCATGCTATAATGGTATTTGAATGTTAAAATTAATGCTTTTCGATAGACACCTTTTGTCCATCTTATTGCTTTAACGGCTTTTTAACTGCTAATAAACTCTTAAATCAAACTCCCGCAAACAATCGCTTAGCCTTTTGCCTTTGGCACTTTGCACTTTTCTTCTTAGTAGGATGGGCTCAACCATTTCGAAACATTTCCAAACTTGAGACAGGGCGAAGAAAAAAGTGGGTTCAAAAGTCTACGACCCGCAACGTTTTCTCAATTTGAACGCTTCATCATAGATAAAAAAAACGATTAAAGCTTATATTTGTCCTTTTTCCGAGCTATGGCCATCCTCTTTTATAAATATCAAGGTACCGGGAACGATTTCATCATGATCGACAACCGGCAATCCCTATTTCCCAAAAACAATGCCAAACTGGTGGCGTCGCTGTGTGACCGCAAGTTCGGCATCGGGGCGGACGGACTCATCTTATTGGAAAATGACGATTTGTCATCTTTCAAGATGGTGTATTTTAATGCGGATGGGAACGAAGGCAGTATGTGCGGTAACGGGGGGCGATGTACCGTGGCTTTTGCAAAATACCTGGGTATCGTTCGGGATAAGGCAAGCTTCACTGCAGTCGATGGCCTGCACGCAGCCCTGATCGGTAAGAAGGGGATACGCCTTCAGATGCAGGCGGTCTCTGAAATACGAATAAAGCCCAATGTGGTCTTTATGGATACCGGATCGCCGCATCACGTGCAACTGGTGAATAATCTTGCAGATCTTGACGTGTTCGGGGAAGGGGAAAAATTGCGATACGGATTGTACGGAAAAGCCGGTAGCAACATCAACTTTGTCGAGCAGGTCGAAGAAGCTATCTTTTCGGTCAGGACCTACGAGCGCGGGGTGGAGAACGAAACCCTTTCCTGTGGCACGGGGGTCACGGCCGTGGCCTTGGCCATGCACAAAATAGGAAAAACGAAAGCCAACACAGTGACTGTGCACACACAGGGTGGAACCCTTCAGGTAGAATTTGAACAGGATGGCGACGGCTATATCAACATTCATCTTATCGGTCCCGCCAAACAGGTCTTCAAAGGGGAGATCTCATGTTAGCGTTGCAAGGAGAACATATCAGTTTAAGAGCGCTGGAACCGGAGGATCTCGATTTTTTGTACCATCTGGAAAATTCTATCGATATCTGGGAAATAAGCGGTACGACCACTCCCTATTCGCGGTACGTATTGAAGAAATACCTTGATCATGCCCATCTCGATATTTACGATGTGAAGCAGCTGCGACTATGCATCTGTGACGAAGGGGGAACGGCTGTCGGACTTATAGATATGTTCGATTTTGATCCCAAAAACCGCAGGGCGGGCATCGGCATCGTGGTGCTGGAGGCTGGGAACAGGAATAGGGGAGTAGGTTCGGAGTCCATTCGCCTGTTGACGGAATACGCTTTTTCCGTTCTGGATCTACATCAATTGTATGCCAACGTCGTCGAGGATAACGCCGGTAGCATCCATCTTTTCAAAAAATTGGGCTTTAAGGAGGTAGGGGTGAAAAGGGACTGGATTTTTTCCAACGGTAGTTATAAGGATGAAATCCTTTTTCAGAAGTTGAGAAGCTGAGGTCGGTAACGAGTATTGAGAAGTAAGTACGGAGTAACGAGTATCAAAAAAAAATCTGCATGTATATCAGAAAAATCTTATTTTTCATCCTGATTGGCGGCCTCATTGCGGGCGGTCTATTCGCCTACATGGTCTATGATGCCATCTTTGCGCCCAACACCAACTTCAATAATGAACAGGCCTACGTCTATATTCCTTCCGATGCCGGTTTTGAAGATGTAAAAGAACTATTGGACCCACTGCTCGAGGATATGGATTCTTTTAAGGAGGTCGCCGATAGAAAGGGATATATTTCGAATGTAAGAGCCGGGAAGTACGAAATTAGGAAGGGAATGAACAACAATGAGATCATCAACTCCCTGCGCAGCAAAAACATTCCCGTTCAAGTGGCCTTCAATAATCAGGAAACCTTGGCCGATCTGGCCGGGCGAATTGCCCATCAACTGGAACCGGATAGTATTATGCTGATGAACAAACTGAACGATCCGGACTTTTTAAAGGCCAATGGCTTTACCGATGATACCAAACTGGAGATGTACGTGCCCAACAGCTACGAATTCTTCTGGAACACCTCGGCCGAGGGCTTCAGGGACCGTATGCTCAAGGAATACAAGCGTTTTTGGACCGATAAACGATTGGAAAAAGCCAAAGCGCTCAACCTGACCCCATCGGAGGTGGTGTCGCTGGCCGCCGTCGTTCACAAAGAGACCGCTAAGGTCGACGAACGCCCTAGGGTCGCGGGAGTCTACTTGAACCGTATCCGAAACGGGATGTTGCTCCAGGCCGACCCGACCGTAATCTATGCAATTAAAAAACATACCGGGAATTTCGATACCATCATCAAAAGGGTACTTTACAAGGATTTGGAACTGGATTCCCCTTACAACACCTATAAATACTCGGGTGTTCCCCCAGGCCCGATTACCATGCCCGACATCTCGGCGGTAGATGCCGTATTAAATCCCGAAAAGCACGATTTTTTGTATTTCGTGGCGGACGTTCAGAACTTTGGGTACCATATGTTCGCAAGGACCTTGGCGCAGCACAACCGAAATAAAGCGCAGTACATCAGATGGTTAAGTAAGCAAAATATTAAGAGATAGGCCCGTTCGTCGCAGTTTGTATACCTATGGCCTAAAAATCGCCTTTTTTAACAAAGCTTTGTCAAAGGTAGTTGGAATCCACTATATATTTGTTCCCTGAAATCTAAGCAGCCTTGTAAATAAGTATGTCTTAGGAAAAACAACGTGATGAGAAAGTGGATTCGATTATCGATTCCCCTGATTGCCACTAGCACTTTACTGAATTTCGCGTTCATACCTAAAAATAAAGAAGCGATCAAAGTACCCGAAATTCTAAAAGTCGACGAACCTACTTCGGTCTTGTTCCCCAAAAATGAGACCTTACATGCAAAAATGTTTATGGCGCCGCCCTTTTTGGGCAGCTCATACATTGGTTTTAAGGAAGCTTTGGCCTTTAAAGAGTCCCAAGGCAATTATTTCATAACCAACACTCTGGGTTATCTGGGAAAATACCAGTTCGGTATCGGTACCTTACAGCTGATGGGAGTGTACAATGCCACCCGTTTTTTGAACGACCCGGTATTGCAAGAACAGGTTTTTCATACGAACATAGCCCGGAACAAATGGATTCTTAGAAGGGATATCGAGCGCTTCGTAGGGAAAAACATCGGCGGTATCGAGATTACGGAATCCGGAATGCTGGCCGCGGCCCATTTGGCCGGTGCCGGTAACGTTAAAAAGTACCTGCGGTCGTGGGGCGCATTCGATGTCTCGGACAGCTATGGTACGAGCATTTCCAATTACATGAAAAAGTTCTCCGGTTACGACGTCTCGCACATTGCTATGAAACGCAATCCGAAGGTTTGACCGGTGTCGCTACAGTTTTACCTATATGAAAAGAGATGGACCCCGACCTATTGTCGGGGTTTGTTTTTTTTAAACCGGAATTTTATCCCCCTACTATTGGGATGATGTGCCAGTTATACGTAAAAACTCCACATTCATACAATAACATCTTCTTTATTCTGTTAATTATGTTAATTTTATTACAGTTTGACATATGAGGTTGACGAATTCCAAAAGACCTTGGCAGGTCGTTACAAAGTGCACCCGATGTCGTCATGGTTATGAATTTTATACTCGCAGCGATGCTACAAACTTTAAGGAGAAATGTATTTTGGTTTTTGGATACCTTGAAGGGAAGCCCCGTAAAAACACATCTCAGGGATGTTCAACAAATTTTGGAAAATTTTGGTTCCGCCGAATCAAGGAACCGAAGGGCGGAAAGCCTTGAGAGACTTCTAGACCACGCTGTTAAAAGCACCTCCTACTACGCACGGTTCGCCAACTTTAGCAGACTGGAGGACTTTCCCGTGGTAAACAAAAACATCATCCGGGACGATTATGATAATTTCCGGTCCTCCGATTTTAACGACTCGGATAACTATTCGGTCTATACCAGTGGCTCTACCGGAACGCCTTTCAGGATGTTACACGACAAAAACAAACGGAACAGGCATTCGGCCGACGTCACCTACTTCTCGCGAAAGGCCGGCTTTGAGATTGGTAACAGATTGTTCTACATAAGGCATTGGGACCAATACAATACCTCGAATCCTTGGATGACCTGGAGAAAAAATGTGTATATGCATCCGGTGTCGCGTCTATCACATCATGATTTGGAGGAACTGTTTTCTGAAATTGCGAAAGACAGTTCCCCCAAGGGAATTTTGTGCTATGCCTCCGTTTTGGATGAGTTAAAGCGATATTTGGAAAATACAGAAGATGTTGCCCCGGTGCAACGGTTAAACTCCATCATCGCTATTTCCGAAACCCTGAACGAGGACACTAAAAGGGCTATAGAAAAACACTTGGGCGTTCCGGTGGTCTCCCGATATTCCAACGTGGAAAATGGTATCTTGGCCCAACAATCCCCCGAATGCAGTGAGTTTCATGTCAATTGGGCCAGTTACTTTGTCGAAATATTGGATATGGACAGCGATATGCCCGCTAAGCCCGGCGAGCGGGGACGGATCGTGATTACCGATCTCTACAATTACTGTATTCCAATTATCAGATACGATACCGGTGATCTGGGTCGAATGGAAATTCGTACGATAAACGGGGCCGAGCAACCCGTATTGTCGCGCGTGGAAGGCCGGAAACTAGATATGGTGCTTGATGTCGACGGTAATATGATGTCCCCTTATGTGGTGTATCACATCCTAAAATATCCGCACATCAAACAGTTCCAATTTATTCAGGAATGCGAAAAAAAATATACGGTCAAGTTGAACGTACTGCCCGAGTTCAATAGTGGGGAAGCCATCACTACGGAATTCAAACGGCATTTGGGTGCCGACGCGGAAATCCAGCTGGAGTTCGTAGAGGACATTCCCTTGCTCTCTTCGGGCAAACGTAAGTTTGTCATTAATAAATTAAATGCGGACAGCGTTCGGAATCCAAGCCGATTACAGGTATAAGAAAAGCGAGTCAAGAACGATCAGTACTTTTTCGTTGTATCGAAACAGGGACGGATCTGTCCTATCTTTCATTTAAGATAACCGAACCGTAGATCGGTCACAAATCCCTTTCCCCCCTTTTGCATTAACGTCCCGTTGCGTACTTCACGACATCGGCGGACGAGAATTATCACTATTTGAAAATTTGATACTATGAACGTTAGAAAGAATGTAAGTGAAATGTCCCCAACCGAAAAAACCGCGTTCGTCAACGCGGTCTTGGCCTTAAAGGACGATACAGACAGTCCCAGACCACCAGCAGCCGATGCAGCGGGAGCATTGAATAGATACGATGTGTACGTTTGGGTGCATAGTTTGGTCATGGACGGGGCGCACAAAGGCCCCGCATTTACGCCGTGGCACCGAGAATTTTTAAGACAGTTCGAATTGGAGCTGCAATCCGTTTCGGGCGACCCTACGATGACCATTCCCTATTGGGATTCGGTGGAAGCCCGGATACCTTCGGATGCGGGATACCCTTTTACCACCAACCTGATGGGCGGCATGGGTACGGGAACCGACAACCGGGTAATGACGGGACAGTTCGCCGAAAGTGCGGGATGGACCTTGAACGTAAGAACCGGTGCGAGCACGGGAATCACCAGGGACAACACCTCATATCTTAGACGTAGAACGGGGCAAAATCCCGCTCAACTCCCCGAGAGGGCTGAGCTAAATGCGGCATTGGTCCATTCAGACTACGACGCCCTAAACGAAGAGGGTAGCTATGCGGAAGGAAATGCCAATAGGGCCAATGGATCCGAAATTGCCCTAAGCTTCCGGAAAATATTGGAATACGCCAATCACAACGGCCCTCACGAATGGATCGGGGGCAATATGATGCCCAGTACCTCGCCCAATGATCCCGTGTTCTATTTGCACCACAGCAATATTGACAAGGTATGGGCTGTATGGCAACAACGTACCAATGGGGGTGTTTCCAATTATCTGCCCACTTCGGGCACGGCGGACCATAGTCTCAATTCCGTGATGTCAATGCTCGAGAGTAGCTTTTTCCTTTTTCCCGTTAGGAATCGGCCTGCAGACGTACTCAATCACAAGGTGGATCTGGGCTATATGTACGATGTGGACCTACCTGTATTGGCCACTACGGTTACCGACCTGAATTTCGGAACGGTCGAGGAAGGCTCGACAATACAGCTGCCCATACCTTTTACCATCGAGTCAGGCAGGAACATGAAATTTCAAATAAACGCTTTCGGCGGCGATGCCGCCTTCCACGCCCCAACCGGCGCCCCCGCCTTCGAAATCGTGAACCATACCGACGGCGTTCCCCAAACGCATGAGGTGCTCATAGAGCTCGAGACGAATACAGGTACCGGATCGAAAATCGGTCTGGTAGAGGTTAACGTGTATGTTTGGGACGATGACCGCTTTTATTCCAATGTAGTGGGCGATTATTTGGTGGACACATTCATCGTAAACTTAGAGGCCATGGTGGTCGAAGAGGTCAGGTCGGCCATTGCCTTGGTCCTCGACAAATCGTACAGTATGCGCCTGAACGATGGCACCTCGATTACCCGATACGAAATGTTGGAAAACGCCATTATGGGCGTAAGGGACCTTCTGGCGCCCGACGACGGGGTGGGAATGGTCTATTACGATTCCGATGCAGATCCGATATTTGAAATTACCCAAAAATCAGAGGGAGGGGAAGCGGCGATAAATGCCGCTTTAGCAGATCCCGCCAACCAACCCGGAGGGAATACCGCCATCGGCCAAGGTATCATCGAGGGAGCTCAAATGTTGATTGATGAAATCAATGACTCCAGTACTCCATATACGAATTTTGGTATGTTGGTAATGACCGACGGCAATCAAAACGTGCATCCCTACATCACCGAGGCCCCGGTAAGTTCCGCAATTACGGGTATTGGCCAAGATATATATGCAATAGGACTAGGCCAGCAAGGCACTACCAGTGAAGCCGCTTTGAACGATATTTCAAGGTCGGTCTTGTTGACCGGCGATATGACCGGGGACGAGCGGATGTTCAAATTGACCAATTATTTCAATCAGATCCTTGCGGATATCAAAAAAGAAGACGTCGTGTTAGACCCCATGGGCAGGCTTCTTTTCGGAACGGAGCATCAAGTGGCCTACGCCATAAGCGAAGCCGATATCCGATCCAATATAGTGGTGCTCTCTCCCTTGGCACCCTTTATCAAGGTGAGCTTAATCGCTCCCAACGGAGATGAAATTATTGGGACCACTGGCAATGTGGCCCATGAGATCAATGCTAATAACCAAATTTATAGGGTCACGTTCCCCGCCCTACCGGATAAACCTGAGACAAGTCATGGAGGACATTGGAAGGTCGTACTTCAACTCCGCTCCAGGGAAGAGGTAAAGAAAATATGTGCTAAATGGCAAGAGCGCGAAGATATTTTCAAAAATAGGGACGAGTACAACTCCGTGCCTTATAGCGTTGCCATTTATACCCGGTCGGACCTGAATTTCAAGTGTTCCGTGGAAAAGGATTCCGACACCATCGGTGCTGAAGTTAGGCTTTTTGCGAATCTTTCCCAATATCGACGTCCCATCAGCGGTCGCGTACGGGCAGAGGTGCAATGGCCCAATGGAAAGCTTAAGGTTTTAAGCTTGGAAGAAATTGAAACAGGTGAATTTTACGTCCATTTTAAGGCGGAACAATCAGGCATCTATCAACTGATCATCAAAGCGGAGGGTAGGTCTATGGCAGGCAGGCCGTTTTTTAGGGAGGCGATAAGAAGCGTATCCATCTATAAGCGGAATCCTGAACGAGCGTCCGATGGCGGAGCCGATAACGGAGCGGCCATCTGCAAGACCCTCCAGTGTCTGATTTCCCAGGAAAGCATCCGTAATTTTTTGAAGAAAAACGAAATTAACCCAGAGGAACTGAAAAAGTGTCTCTTGGAAACCTGTGGCGACGATAAAGACCAACAACAATTATTTTCTAAGTCCATAAAAAAGAAAACAATGGTAGAAGCAAATGAAAACAGGACAGCCAGCTCCAAAGACGAGTCTTCCGAAAAGCGTGACGATTGTTTGGAAAGAGTCGAAAAAGCACCGGAATTAAAAAAAATCGAGTATCCGGAGCCCAAGATTCCGGAAATGTCCAACATGCCCATGGAAATGCCGGCGTTTAAACTGAACGAAAAAGGTGAATTTGAGAAGGTGGATTTTACCTTTGACGAATCCTGTTAATGAATAGATGGGCCAAAGTTCCGGCTCCGGGAAACAGGAGCCGTTTTTAATGGGTAAAGGTTTTAATATTTCGAGGGTTTAATTTCCCGATGCCGTATGGTTTAACGCCCCAATAGACCCGCATCGAAGCATTCCACTTGTGTTTACCTCTTGATGATTTTTTCGTTCAACACCGTTTCCCCGTCGGCCAGGATTATCAGGACGTAGATGCCCGGTCGCAAATCGGATACATTATCCACCTCAAGATAGGATTGATTGTAGAAGGATTTTGATGCAACGATGTTTCCCGATAAATCATGAACCTGGGCCGTTGCCGTTCTGTACCTTCTGTCCATCTGTACTCCGATAGCATCCCTAAACGGATTGGGGGAAAAGGAGATGGCAATTTTATTGACAACGCTTTCTTTCGAATCATAGGCATGGACATTTAAAAGGGCTTCATCGTATGGGAAAGGATTTGGTTTTTGCATGATATCAGGGCCCATTGCAAAGGAAGGAGGTATGATAAGGCTATCCTTTTCGATCATACCTTCAAAAAAGGCTCCTGAAGCAGCTTCGAAACCTGGAACCAAGCTTATTTCATTGAGGGACTCTATACTGCAGTTGGCACCGGAAGGCACGGTAAAACCACGGCCTGCTTCGATAGTATATTGATAATAGAATTTTTCTACGGGATTGTAGGTATTGCTTACGGTATACGCGAATAATTCGGCCAGTCCGTTCTCGGCATAAAACACCCCGAGGGAATGGCTGTCGATCACGTCGTTCGGATTGGTCAAGGGCAGGGTATTGCCGTCAAAAACATAGGTGCCATCGTAACGTAGCATCGATTGAATTATAAAGGAAGATTCCCCTGGGTGCTCCTGCACCCAATCCGTCCAGAGTTTATCGATATAGGTATGGTGAAGATAAAACACTGGGTCGCGGGGAGAAAGCGGGGTACTCATTGTTCCGCCTACCCAGACATGGGCCCCCCGGTGGGTGTCTCCCCTTTCCATATCATCTGAATAGAGGAGAAAATCAGTCATGCTTTGAACTGCCGTTACATCCGCAAGGTCAGGCAGCGGGCCATTTGCGTCCAAATTCCTGTTCAAGCCCCATAATCCGTCAAATTGGCCCATGAAATCGAAATTCCACAATGGGGATGCGGTTGACTGGTCCGTCGAAGAATCCCACCAAGGGATACTAATTCGCGGATCTATGGCCTGCATGGCCCGTTCAAGTTCTAGCATTTGCATTCTGTGCCATGAAAAAAAGACTTGGAGCTCGGGTTCATCGGGCAAGTTAAAATGAATGTCCGGTTGGGGCGAAATGCCGAAACTGAAATTGTCGCTATGAAAGTTGGCAAGGTCGCTAATGAGGTCCGGACCTGAACGGAGCTGTAAAAAAGCATTGACCAGTGCGTTTTTCTCCGCATCTGTCATTTCCTGATAATTCTTGCGGATGCTTTGTGCGTTGATGCCCAGGGCCATAAAAATAGATAGGGTAAACACAAGTAATTTCATAAAGGTGGCGTTGGGTCTGCTTAGAGACGTTATACTTTATTACAATCTTTCTATTTTTTCTTCACCAGTTTCCGAACCTGATCCATTTTTTTGACCTTCGCCTCAAGTTCCGTTATTTTCTTGTCCTGTTGTAAAAGGTAGAGGGTCAGCTCCTCAATTTTCTGTAATAACAAGGCATTCATCGCGCCCACGTCGATACCTTCGGCCTCGACTACTTTGGCACTGGGCACATCCAACAAATGTCCTTTCTCCTGTATGTGTTTCTCCACTTCGTACAGGGTAGGCAGCGAGTATTTTTCCTCGAAGACAAAATCGGGCCAATCGGTCTGTAGCGCGATTTTAACGCGCTCGGCCACCACGCCTCCCGCTACTGCTAGGGTGTAGCCTTGGGTGTCGGTAGTTCCTATACCCATGGTTTGGGCGGCGAATATGTTTTTTGCTTCCCAGTCTACCGTGGGCAAATTCGCATTATCGGAAGTGTAATCTATGACTTCCGTGCCGGTCGCCAAGGTGGTGATGTTCACAGTATTTCCGGCGGCGGACACGTTGCCCGCGGCGTCGATTGCCCTCACTGAAAAGTCATAGGAGGTGCTTTCGGTAAGCGATGTAACCGTATATGATGGGTCCGAAGTGGTCGCTAATATGGTAGCATCTTGGTACACATGGTATTCCGCGATTCCGACGTTGTCCGTAGAGGCCGTCCAGGAGAGTTCCGTTCCCGTGGCCGTTGTGTTTGAAGCCTCTAGTGAGGTAACCGCACTTGGGGCCTCTTGGTCCGAGGCCGGCAGCGTGGTGACGCTGACGGTATTGCCGGCGGCGGAAACATTGCCCGCGGCGTCAATGGCCCGAACCGTAAAGTCATAGGAGGTGTTCTCGGTAAGCGATGTGACCGTATATGAGGTGCCCGCAGTGGTCGTCACTATAACGGCATCCTGGTACACTTGGTATTCCGCGATTCCGACGTTGTCCGTAGAGGCCGTCCAGGAGAGTTCCGTTCCCGTGGCGGTCGTGTTTGAAGCCCCTAGAGAGGTAACCGCACTTGGGGCCTCTTGGTCCGAGGCCGGCAGCGTGGTGACGCTGACGGTATTGCCGGCGGCGGAAACATTGCCCGCGGCGTCAATGGCCCTTACCGTAAAGTCATAGGAGGTGTTCTCGGTAAGCGATGTGACGGTATATGATGGATCCGTAGTGGTCCCAACTATCGCAGCGTCTTGGTACACATGGTATTCCGCGATTCCGACGTTGTCCGTAGAGGCCGTCCAGGAGAGTTCCGTTCCCGTGGTGGTTGTGCCCGAAGCCATCAACGTGGTAACTGCGCTTGGCGGTTCGACGTCCGAGGCCGGCAGAATGGATATATTGTCGATAAAGATGGTATTGCCCGCCGTATTACGGGTAGCCCTGTTGCTGGTGTAGATCCTAATAAGGGGGGAGGTCGAGGTAGCCGTTACGTTGAATACGTATTCCGTCCATTCAGTACCCTGTATAAGGGTAGTAGAAAACCCGGTCATTCCCGACCAGACCGCAAAGGCGGGAGCTGCAGGGCTCGAGACCTGAGGTCCTTCTTTTGCCCAGATGCGGATGGTATATTCATCACCGATTTGGGCATTATAGGTATAGGTCAAAGTACGGCCGTTGGAAGCTGTTGAAACCGCCCGTATCGAAAAATTTCCATCGTGGGGGTCTGTGGCATCCGAAGAAATAACGGCATCCCCGGACCAACCGGTTACGGTATTGGCCTCATTATCGATCGAAGCTGCATTGGCATGGGTATGCGCGTTCTGAGCGCTCAACTTCTTCGCACTGATCAGGCAAAGCGCTAAAAGTAATAGGGGTATTGATTTCATAAGGGTCATTTTATTGCAACGGTATTGAAATCTGTCGCGTTTCTACATGATATTCAAGTAGTAGGCCATAGGGAATGAAAGTGGGGCTTAAGACTTGGTCGCCGGAAGTATCGGTTAGGCACTGACCAGTCTCGCTATATCGGTAATTTTAGGTCTGTAGCCGCTGAGGTAAGATTCGCCCGTTTCTCTCTTTCTTACGATGCGTGCAGGTGACCCATAGGCCACTACATGATCGGGCACATCTTTCACCACCAGCGATCCGGCCCCAATGACCGTATGCTCCATTACCCTGATATGTTCCCGAATAACGGCCCCCGCGGAAACCGCTGAAAATTCTCCTAAGAAAAGTCCGCCTCCGGTGCTGACCCCGCATGCAAAACTTGAAAAGTCGTGCATAAAACCGTCATGCCCAAGGGATGAGTTGGTGTTTACAATGCAGAAATCCCTTATTTGCGCGTTAGAATTCACGATAGCGCCCGGCATGATTACCGTACCTTTACCGACATATACATCCTTCCCGATTATCGCATGTGGATGGATAGCTGTGATAAAATTTAAGTGGGGTGCTATTTTCGAAACCTTGTCAACAACGCGCTTTCTGGTCCAGTTATCCCCTATGGCCACGATACCGCCTACGATATCGTACATTTCAATCAGATAGGGCAGGTCGTGTTCACTGCCCAATATTTCGTAGCCGTTCTGTTTTATTCCTTTTTTCTTAAAGGAATCAATAAATCCCAGTACGTTGTACTTCCCTTCTCTTTCAATACAGTCCAAAATCACACTCCCGTGACCTGAAGCCCCAATGATTACGATGTTTTTCATTTTGATATGTGTTACAATTAATTACTATTTGCATTCAAAGTTGGAAACAGGACAAGGGAATACCAATTGGAAACTGGAATATTACGCTTGGGCAATGGTAGGGGGAAGTATTTTTCGGGGGTATCGTAATCGAACAGGATAGGGGTTTCCTTATCGAACAGTGGGGCGGATAGTTCGACGCTTTAAAGGTGCAAAAAACATTGGCTGGTGCATCCAATATTTGTACGACTGGTTAATAAAAAAGTATAAGTGGTCCGTTATTTACGAAACTCGGATGATTTTTTATTTTTTTAAGGAGGTATTAGATTTACTGCCCTTGAAAAATAAAAATGGCCGGCCTTTTGTGAAGGTCTACTTGTATTTTTTTCCATTCGGCCGCTGTTTTGGTGGCGATATACTCGGTTGACAGGGTAATATCGCAAGCTACGCATAGCGGGGTATTCGAGCGGAGGGTTTTAGCCAGTTCCGTCAAAAGCTTATCGTTGCGGTAAGGTGTTTCGATGAGAATTTGGGCCTGTCCCGAAACTCGGGAAACTTTTTCCAATCTCTTGATGGCGGATTTCCGTTCTGCGGAATCTATGGGCAGATAACCGTTAAAGGCAAAATTTTGTCCGTTCATACCACTGGCCATTAGCGCTAGGGTAATCGACGAGGGTCCGACCAAGGGCACGACCTGAATTTCCTTTTCGTGGGCGATCTTCACGACCTCGGCACCGGGATCGGCAATACCGGGACATCCGGCTTCGGAAATGATACCGACGTCGTAGCCTTGGACGCATGGGTCTAAGAACGTGGGGACTTCCTGCGCTTCGGTAAATTTATTGAGTACTGATATATGGAGGGCGGACTGCGATTTTCCCGAACTTATCCTTTTAATGAAACGACGGGCTGACTTTTCGTTCTCTACGATGTAGTGATTGATGCGCTCGACCGCTTTTTTTATGGAAATGGGCAATACTTCAAACGGCGCGGTTTCACCCAGAGTAACGGGTATCAGATATAATTTCCCCGGACCGTTGTTTTTTTTCACCATTGATAAGTATCTCGATTATAATTTTCTTGCGATGGCATCGCAGGCCTGGTCGATCATCCGATATACCTGCTCAAAACCATCCTCTTCATCGTAATAGGGATCGGGAACTTGCTTTTCGGATATGTCCGCTTCTTCCAAAAGCAATTTTACTTTCGCTGTATCGCTATCGTTCCTCGCCAAAGCGACCACATTCATGTAGTTGCTTTTATCCATGACGTAAATTACATCGAATTTTTCGAAATCCGACGCCTGAAATTGTCTACAACGTTGTTTTTCGATGTTCAACCCGTATTTTCGGGCAACGGCAATGGATCGTGGGTCCGGCGCGTTGCCAATGTGATAGCTGCCGGTACCAGCCGAATCTACATATACATCTTCGGGATTTACCTTGTTTTTAAGGATGCCTTCCGCCAAAGGCGATCTGCATATATTCCCTAGGCAGACCATTAATATTTTGTGTTTCACGTAAAAAGGGATTTTAAAGATTTAAAAATAGAACGATCGGAAAAAAACTTACCTTGAACGCCAACGGATGAAATAAAGGTTATTGCTGTTCGGCCGAACAACGGTTTATGAAAACTAGGGGAGGAGAGATTGAACTTTTAACTTTTGGGCCGTAGGCTATTGTATATGGGCTTCTCTTTCCCTGCGGATAGAATTCGTCGGCTTCCAAATATAAGTATTCACTATCGGTTTTCGCCCGTTGGAACGGGCTTTCGATAACTACGACAACTTCTTGCGAAGATCCTCGATATATTTGCGGAACTGCTTATCGGTTTCGGCCAGGTTATCGACTGTCTTGCAGGCGTGCAGTACCGTGGCGTGATCTCGCTTTCCGATCTGTGAACCGATGCTGGCCAAGGAGGCCTTGGTGAGCTTTTTGGCAAAGAACATAGCCAACTGACGCGCCTGTACGATATGCCTTTTTCGGGTCTTCGACTGAAGGGTGGCCACGTCCATCTCGAAATAATCGGAGACCACTTTTTGAATGTACTCTATAGAAACTTCGCGCTTCGTGTTTTTTACGAATTTTTCGACCACCTGTTGTGCGAGTTCCAAGGTGACCTCTTTCTTGTTGAAGGAGGATTGGGCTATCAAGGAAATCACCGCCCCTTCGAGTTCCCGAATGTTCGATTTGATATTTTTGGCCACATAATCGATAATGTCCTCGGGCATCTCGACCCCGTCACGATAGAGCTTGTTCTTTAGAATGGATACACGGGTCTCGTAATCGGGATTTTGCAATTCGGCGGAAAGTCCCCATTTGAAGCGGGATAAGAGCCGCTGTTCAATATCCTGCATATCAACGGGTGCTTTATCGGAGGTCAAGATTACCTGTTTGCCATTTTGGTGCAGATGGTTGAATATATGGAAAAACACATCCTGTGTCCCGGACTTACCGGAAAGAAATTGTACGTCGTCGATAATCAGCACGTCGATCAACTGATAGAAATGAATAAAATCGTTGCGGGTGTTTTTTTTGACCGATTCGATATACTGCTGGGTAAATTTTTCGGCGGAAATATAAAGTACGGTGCGCTCCGGATACTTATCCTTGATCTCGACCCCGATGGCATGGGCTAAATGGGTCTTGCCAAGCCCGACGCCCCCGAATACCAAGAGCGGATTGAACGACGTACCGCCTGGTTTGTTGGCCACGGCCATTCCGGCCGATCGTGCCAACCGGTTGGAATCACCTTCCAAAAAGTTATCGAAATTGTAGTTGGGGTTGAGCTGTGATTCTATCTTAATATTGCGGATTCCCGGAATCACGAAAGGGTTCTTCAGTTGGGGGTTCTTCGATTTTACGGGCACGTCCATTTCTTGTGAGCCCATAGTACCCCGGTTCGAGCTGGGTATTTTCTCGGTAAAGGGCTCTTTGTTGCCATAGGTGTTTTCCATACGGATGACATACACCAGTTTTGCAGTTTCCCCTAGCTCTTTGGTCAGTGCCACTTTCAAGAGTTTGACATAGTGCTCTTCAAGCCATTCATAAAAAAATTTACTCGGTACCTGTATACTCAAAGCGTTGTCGGTAAGCTTGACCGGCTTGATGGGTTCAAACCATGTTTTGAATGCCTGCGGTTGAATGTTGTCGTTGATAAATACCAAACAGTTGTTCCATACGGAATTTGCAGTAACACCCATGTTAAAATTTGCTTATTTATCGGTTAGAAAAAATATCAGTCGGTCGAAATTCGTCGGAAGGGACTTACTTTCTTGGTGGGCAAATATGTGAACAAAAAAGCTAAAAAAAAAACCGAAGGTCTATTGATTTTGCCCTTTTTTTTCACCATGTTCAGAGCCCTAATTCGAAATCTTTTAAATATAGGATTTTAAAGCTAAACTTGATGAACTTTAACAAAATATCTTTCCGTGTTCGATATGCGGAAACCGATCAGATGGGCGTCGTCTATCACGGGAATTATGCGCAATACCTGGAGCTGGCAAGGGTCGAGTGGTTAAGAGGCTTTGGAATCTCTTACAAAAGTATGGAAGAAAGCGGCATTATGTTGCCAGTTGTTTCCCTAAGTATAAATTTTAAAAAATCGGCCTACTATGACGATCTTATTACGGTAGAGACCCGGCTCAAAAAGCCTCCCTTGGTCAAGATAGAATTCGACTATACAATTTATAACGAAAAGGATGAAATTTTGGCGGAGGCGAACACCGTTTTGGCTTTCTTGGACAAGGAAACCAAGCGTCCTATTAAATGTCCCGATTATGTCTTGGAAAAAATAGAATCCTAATCAACTTCCTCGATTTTTACCCCTTGAACGCCCTTAAAATATCCATACACTTCCTCCGAATCCTTCAGGCGGACCGAAATGATCATCTCACAATCCAGTTCCATTTTCTGGGAAACCAAATTAAGCTGCCGTTGTTTGATCGTGCGCATTACGATATCCATTTCCGGATACGCAAAAGATAACCTAAACCGCTGCTGCAGGGTTTTTTTGACGATAACAGCAGCATCCAATGCCATTTGCGCCGTCGCTTTGTAGGCACTGATCAGTCCTCCTACACCCAGTTTCGTGCCCCCGAAAACCCTGGCGACCGCTATTAGCACCTGGGTCACTTCATAGGATTGTATCTGTCCGTATATCGGCATCCCCGCAGAATTGTTGGGCTCCCCGTCATCATTGGCCCTATAGCTAGGATCTACCACCCCAAGCTGCCAGGCATAGCAGACGTGGTTGGCCGAAGAATGTTTGTTTCTTAACGACTCGATGATCGGCTTTACCTCGTCTTCTTTGTTTATCGGAAAGGCATATCCGAAGAACTTGCTTTTTTTGTCCTTGTAGAGCACTTGTTTTGAAGGTTTGGCCAAGGTTCTATAGGTGTCGGAAGAGATATCCATCAGAATAGTGCTATTAATAAAATGCTAATGACCGCCAACCCGATACCGATCCAATTTTTAGAACTGATATGCTCCTTAAAAATAACAATGCCCAAGAGAGTCGAGAACATGACAATGGCCACGTTGTTGATCGTAAAGACCGAAGCACTGTTCAGACTGTCGTGCTGTAGGGCCCGAAGCAAGAAGTAGATGGAGAAATAATTGGGTACGCCAAGGGCTATCCCGCCCAAAACATTCCGATACCCAATTTTGACAGGATTTTTAAGGGATTTAAAAAGGATGAACAGAATGCCGGTAACCGCTGCCGCGGCAAAAACGGTCGCGGAAAAAACAGGATAGTCGTTCTCCTTAATATGGAACTCCTGAATGTACTTGATGCTGGTATCGATAATCCCCGACCCCAAAAAGACCGATAGCGGCAGTAAAAGGGAGATTCTCTGAAAGTTGATCGAGGACTTTTTTACCGCTGTAAAATAAACCGCGGCCAGGGCCAGCACGATTCCAAGTACTTGTAATGCACCCAGTGCTTCACGATAAACTATCACGCCGAACAGTACGGGAACTACGAGGGACATCTTGGTCGCGACCGATGCGACCGAAACCCCTGCTTTTTGGGCCGTAGCCGCCATAAGGTTAAAGACAATAATGAATAGTAGCCCTAAGGCCACGGTGCCTAAAAACCACGATTTTCCGGGAATTTCGGAGAGGGAAACATCCCCCTTATAAAAGAACAGCCCCACCAAACAGGCCACGGCGTAGTTCACGACGATAGCGGCAAGCGTTTCGACCCTATAGCGTGTAAATAGCTTGAAGACCACGAAAATCAAGGAGGACGATAGAATGCTCAGGGCCAGATAGATCACGCTATAATCTGGATTTAAGTTCGACGATATCCTCTTTCCCGACCTGCAGGTGCCAGCTCCGAATACCCAATTTTTCGGCGGCCTCGGTATTCGCCTTGGTATCGTCGATAAAAAAGGTCTCCTCGGCCTTTAGCCCGTTTTCGCCCAGCACGAACTCGAAGATTTCGGCATCGGGCTTTCTGAGCTTGATTTCGTGGGATAGATAGAACTTCTCAAACGCATTCTTGAACCGATTGAACTTTTCGCTTCCCATTATGGTCTCTACATGCGGGATGTGTAGAGCATTGGTATTGCTCAATAGAAAAAGCCGATAATCGCCTTCCTTTGCCAAGGTTTCGATAAAGTGCAGGCGCTCATCGGGAAAATCCAATAACATGCTGTTCCAGATCCGGGTGATTTCTTTGGATGTGGATTCTGGGAACACCTCGCCCAGCTTTTCGATAAATTCTTCCGACGAGATACCACCGACCTCGTACGTATCATTGAGTGCAAGTATTTCCGGGGATAGTTCGGGAATGCCCCCATATTTTTCCAGCTCGCGATGCACCACCTGTTTATCCAAATTGATAAAGATGTCCCCGAAATCGAAGATGATATTTTTAATCATAAAGGTTTATTTTATTAGTTGGACCAGTTTTGTCGATTAAATCTCATTGCAGCTAAGGCTCCATTAAAAATAGCGGTCGGTGCACCTGGCTAGACTTTATGAACCTTCTTGTTGGCAGTTGCATAGCTTGTTTCGGAATATGAACATCACCCAAACCGGTCGTTTTTGTACATCCGTAAAACGTCCGAGCCTATATTTTTTTTCGAAACTACCGACTTCCCCGGTATCGTGGGGGCTTTTAATCCTTTTTTAAAGGAGGATGTTCCCGTAAACAGACGAATTTCGTCCCAAAGACCGGCGTTGCCAAAACTTTGGAGGGTCTGTGCACCGCCCTCGACCAATACACTCAGAATTCCGTATTCATAAAGGATGCTGCAAATTTGTGGGGTTACCTCCTTGGAAAAATCCAGTATCCGATACTCTAGATGGTCCAAATAACGGGAAGTTTCCTCTACCTCGGTAAGGATCAAAGTAGGGTGGCTTCCATCTAGCACGTGATAGTCCCCTTGTATCTTTAGGTTTCTGTCCAGTATCACCCGAAGCGGACTCTCGCCCGTCCACAATCGCACATCGAGTTTAGGGTTGTCGTCCCAGACCGTGGTGGTGCCGACCAAAATCGCCTGTTCTTCACTACGCCACCGGTGGACCAGTTGACGGGAATACGGAGTGCTGATCCAAAAAGGTTCGGGATTTTCATGGCGTTCGATGGGGTCGGGGGCGATAAATCCATCCTCGGTTTCCGCCCATTTTAACAGGATATAAGGGCGCTTCTTTTCATGATAGGTCAAAAACCGCTTGTGGTGCTCGCGACATTCGGGTTCCAAAATTCCCGTGATTACTTGAACCCCGGCCCTACGAAGTTTTTCGATGCCCTGGCCCGCTACTTTTTTGTGGGGATCTTTGAGTCCAACCACCACGGTGGGAATCCGGTGTTCGATAATCAGGTCCGCACAGGGTGGGGTCTTTCCAAAATGGGAGCAGGGTTCAAGGGTCACGTACAAGGTGGACCGCTTCAACAAGGTTTTGTCCGCTACCGAATCAATGGCGTTTACCTCGGCGTGCGGGCCGCCAAAAGCACTTGTATAGCCTTCGCCGATCAATTGCCCGTCGTGAACGATCACAGCACCCACCATGGGGTTCGGGGCGGTAGGTCCCAATCCGCTCCGTCCGATTTGGATGGCCCTTGACATATATTTTTGATGTATATTCACCATGTAAAAATAGGATATTTAAGCCTTAAAGAAATGCTGTTAAAGGAAATCAAGAACATCTTCCACAAGGAACTCGATTCTGCCTACTCCAAGGAGGAAGTGGACAGTTTTTTCTATCTGCTCATCGAACATTATCTCGGGCTCGAACGCTTCGTTTTGGCCCTGCAACCGAATCTGACCGTGACCAAAGAAGAAGAGCAGCCGCTGTTCGAGGCCTTGACCCAGTTGCGGCAGTACCGTCCCATCCAATACATTATCGGAAACGCCCATTTCATGGAAATGGATTTTAAGGTTGATGAAAACGTGCTAGTTCCCAGACCGGAAACGGAGGAGTTGGTCCGATGGATAATCGAGGACTTGCACGGTAAGGACTCGCGCGCGCGAAACGGGTCGCCCAAGATTTTAGATATAGGCACCGGAAGCGGCTGTATCGCGGTTTCGCTGGCGAAAAACCTACCTGCTGCCGAGGTTTTTGCGTTGGATATTTCGGAAAAAGCTTTAGCCATTGCCCAAAAAAATGCAGGGGTCCACCGGGTATGCGTCGAATTCCTAAAGAAGGATATTTTAAATTGGGATTCCCGGGAAACCGAATTTGATATCATCGTTAGCAACCCTCCTTACGTGCGAGAGCAGGAGAAAGGTGCGATGCACAAGAACGTAACATCCCAAGAACCGGAATTGGCCCTTTTTGTTTCCAATGAGAATCCGTTACAATTCTACGAGGCCATCGCCCGTTTTGCCATGAAAGGCCTGAAGGAAAATGGAAGTTTATATCTGGAGATCAACCAATATTTGGCTAAAGAGACCGAACAGCTTCTAAAAAGCCATAATTTTTCGGAAATTGAGCTGCGAAATGATATGTTCGGGAACGAGAGGATGATTAAATGTAGCTATATCAACCTGTAACATTGAAATAATCGGAAATTCTGGAATTTGAAATGAATCGTCCCACTCACTTACTGAACCCCCCATCCGATTAGCTTTAATTCACTAACCCGCTAGTTCGTTAATTTATTAGCTCACTATTTTATTTCCATGACCGACAAAGAACAAATAGAATCCCTACGAGAAGAGCTCCGCGAGCACAACCATAAATACTACGTGCTGGACAATCCCACCATTTCGGACTACGATTTCGACATGAAACTGAAGCAATTGCAGGAGTTGGAAAATCGGCATCCGGAATTTCACGATGCTACCTCGCCGACTTTGAGGGTCGGGGGCGATGTCACCAAGAATTTTAATACCGTCGTGCACGAGCATCGCATGTATTCGCTGGACAATTCGTATTCCAAAGAAGACCTTGAAGATTGGGAAAAGCGCATTCAACGCATTTTGGGCGATGTGAAGGTGGAGTTTACCTGCGAGCTCAAATACGACGGGGCTTCTATAAGCCTGACTTATAAAAAGGGAGAGTTGCAGCGGGCAATTACCAGGGGAGATGGATTTCAGGGCGATGACGTGACCACTAATGTCAAGACCATCCGTTCCGTACCCTTGCGGTTGGAAGGGGATTATCCGGCCAAATTCGATATCCGGGGAGAAATCGTACTTCCTTTTGAGGGCTTCGCTAAAATGAACGCCGAGCGGGTCGCCAATGGGGAAGATCCGTACATGAACCCGAGGAATACCGCGGCCGGCAGCCTGAAGTTGCAAGACAGTGCCGTTGTCGCGCAACGGCCGCTCGATTGCCTGCTGTACGGGATCGTTGGGGAGGAAACGGGTATAACCTCACAATGGCAAATGCTGGAAAAGGCGAGGGAATGGGGATTTAAAGTGCCTACCGTCGCCAAATTGTGCAAGTCCACCTCCGAGGTAATGGCCTTCGTCAATCAATGGGATACCAACCGGCATAATCTGCCTTACGAAACCGATGGGGTAGTGGTTAAGGTCAACAGTCTTCAGCACCAAGAAGAACTCGGATTTACCTCGAAATCCCCACGCTGGGCCATGGCATATAAGTTCCAGGCGCAGCAAGAGTCCACATTTTTAAGGGAAATCACCTATCAAGTGGGGCGTACTGGCGCCATTACCCCAGTGGCCAATCTAGAACCGGTGCTGTTGGCAGGTACGACCGTCAAAAGGGCTTCTTTGCATAATGCGGACCAGATTGCCAAATTCGACATCCGGGAGGGGGACACGGTCTTTGTGGAGAAGGGCGGGGATATTATTCCCAAGATTATCGGGGTCGACTTTACGAAGCGTCCACAGGATTCGGAGCCGACGGTCTACATCGACCACTGTCCCGAATGCGGGACGGAACTCGACCGGCCCGAGGGCGATGCCAAACATTTTTGCCCCAATTATTACGGCTGTCCCCCCCAGATTACGGGGCGCATCCAGCATTATATCTCCCGCAAGGCGATGGATATCGAGGGCATCGGCGGGGAGACGGTGGAATTGTTGTTTAAAGAGGGACTGATAAAAAATTACGCGGACCTGTACACCTTGACCAAAGAACAGATTCTCCCCTTGGAACGCATGGCTGAAAAGTCGGCGGACAACTTGATCAAAGGCATCGCAGAGTCGGCCAAAATTCCCTTTGAACGGGTGCTTTTTGCCTTGGGCATTCGTTTTGTCGGGGAAACGGTGGCAAAGAAACTGGCCCGGGCCTACAAGGATATTGATGCCTTGATGTCCACCTCCGAGGAAGAACTGACTGCCGTCAATGAAATCGGGGAGCGCATCGCCAGATCGGTGACGGAATTTTTTCAAAATGAGTCCAATCGCGAAATAATATCCCGTTTAAAAGGCTATGGCATTCAGTTTTCCCTATCCGAAGAGCAGTTGGAAAATCGGACGGACAAACTCAAAGGCATGAGCGTCGTAGTCTCTGGAGTTTTCGAGACCGTAAGCCGGAACGAGCTCAAGAAGATGATAGAGGACAACGGCGGCAAGGTCAGCTCGAGCATATCGTCAAAGACCGCATATCTCGTCGCGGGGGACAAAATGGGTCCCAGTAAACGCACCAAGGCCGAAAATTTGGGCATACCGATTATTTCAGAGAGCGAGTTTCTGGAAATGATTGCAGTCGATGGAAAGTAAACAATTTCGGGACGAGCCCGCGAGTCATTCGTAAGGGAACAACTTGAATATGTCGCGGCAAGCCTCAAAGCATATAAATCTCGATTATCGAACAAATTACATAAGGTTCCGGTGGAAACGCTGGACAAAATAGCTATAAATGAAATTCGTACAATTGCAATGGGCCAAAGCCAGTAATTGTACGAATTTCAATTGGGCCATTCAACATCCTATTTAAGTAATACCGGTTGAATATTATAGCGGTTTTCGTCCTGAAATGATATTGTACAAAATCACTACGACGGCAATAACGATTAGGATGTGGATTAGACTACTGGTTCCGAGTCCCGGGATAACCTCTAACATTCCCAAGAGCCAGACAATAATACAGATAACGGCAACGAGCCAAAGAAGACCTCTCATAATTATATGGTTTTATGATTATCTTAACAAAATACAACATTTTTGGATATGTTGTTCAATTTAGTCTAAAAAATCCAGTACCGGGTTTTTAATTTGAACCGGATATCCGGCTATTTCACCTTCAATCCTCGCTGTAAAAGACCCGAAACGGTAGTACGTTGGCAGAGCGTTCGCGCAGTCCGATCAGCAGCTCTTTTTTCAGATGATCCCAATCCTCCACGCGATACTCGGAATTGGGATTCCTTAATAGATGGATATCCGTTGTAGGCGTATAGCCAACGCCCAGTTCCTGCGATACCACAACTCCCTGGTCCACGGTTACGTTCGTGATACTGTCCCTGTAAATTCCGAAACAGTAGTGCACAATATCCTGTCGAGTAACTATTCTCCCTCTGGAAAGGACATTCTCACGATAGGCATAAATTTTCTCGCTGGGTGACGGCTCGTTCTCCCCGCCTATGGACCCAGTAATCAAGGTGAGGGAATCGGGCTGAAAGGCCATGCCGCGATCGGCGTTCATTTTTACGTAGGGATTGATTTTGTTGGCCTTTTTTCCAGCGGTCGTCCAGAAATCCACAAAAACATGTCCATCCCGATTGTTCTCGAGCCTGTTTCCGGTTATAATCAGATAGGGCATCCGATGTTTGATATTTTGGTTTAATTCGACCTGCTGCCCGATACGGGACATGATTTTTTTCAATTCTTTTAGATTGTTCTCGATTTTACTATCTCCCAGGGCAGTAAAGGCCACACAGTCTTCCTTCAACAAGTCGAGGGTATAGTTCAAGAGCTCGGACGAATCGCGCTCATCGAACTTGGCGACTCCACCGAAACGCAGGTAGGCCTGCGTTTGCCCATCGTCTTTACGATTGCCGCTCCGTTGAAAATAGGTGGTGCCCGAGTCTCCGACGATCGATTGGATATCGAAAAAGTAATCCTCCCCTGTTTCTAGAGGCAGGATATTGAAAAAGGGCTGAAGACGTTTGTTCGAGCTGAGCGATTTTTTATTGAGCACTGGAAAGCAGTTGATATGGCAATGTAAATGCTCGAGCATGGCGGGGGGTACGGGGGTATAAAATTCGATTTTGATCCATAGCAGGGGCTCTTCGAACTCCTTTAGCTGCTTGTCGGTCAAGAATTCCGTGAAAGCTTCTGGATATTTCTTTACATTTTTATTGACTTCCAAGGGACTTTCAATGGTATAAAAGTGTTGGTCGTAAAACTTCTTTACATAGTTTTCATAAAAATGCATTTTAGTGGAGATGGACTTGTTGACGTACTTACTGATGTCGTCACTGTTATTCCCCTTGTCATTGTATCCTTTCTTTATTTGAAGGGTTTCCCCGTTGAGGGACCAATGGGCGATTCCGATGTGATGTGCCAATACTTGTTTGTGGGAAAAATTGAGCAGGTCAAAATAACATAGGAGCTGATCGATGTTCTTGACACCTTTTCCCGGACGGATGGCCAGATAGATGCAATTATTTTCAGGAGTACCGCTGAAATCCTTTTCGGCCAAGAAAGGAAGGTTCTGTTGGTTGCCGTATTGCAGCACCTTGGCCGGAGAGGCGATATAACTCAAATCACAATTGTTGAGTTTGAATTCCCCTGCCGGACAGAAGTAAATATCCTCAAAGCCGTTTTTGTCCATGTTCGTGAATATGGGTGTTCGCTTTCGATGGTAGAATTGGCTGTGCTCGTTGATAACCACATGCGCATCCAGGGGAAGGGCATGCATCACGGCATGGGCCGGTTTTGCGGTCACGGAAATCTCGGGGGTCAAGAGATCGACCAGGCGTTCGGTCACTTGGGTTCGACTGGATTTGATGGCGTTGGATAGGCGTTCGAATTCATGGGCGCAAGCATCGAAAAGAAGACTCGCAATCGGGTCGAAAGAAGATTCGATTTCCATTTCATCGACGCCCCAGTCCTGTGCCGCCCGGCGTATCAAACGGTCTTTAATCTCTTCTTTTGTTAAGGTATCCATTCAAGTTTATTTTTCGACTGACGACTGACGACTGACGACTGACGTTCATCCTTTTTCATGTCTCTGTCCTTTATCCTACTTTCAACCCTTAAGCCCAGCGCCCGACGTCTTTTCTTCCTTCTTCCTTCTTCCTTTCGTCCTTTATCCTACGTCTAACGTCTAACGTCTAACGACTACTGACTACAGACCACCGACCTATTTATAGGATAACGGCGCCAAATAATAATCCCCCGTAAAACGGAACGGCTCGTCGGTCTTGATTATTGTGCCGGTGATGGTAATGTAAAGGTATTTCTTCAAGCGTACATTTTGCGATTTTTCCGAAAGGCTTTCCATCAACTCCACGTCGAGGTCAATGTAGTCCAATCTTTTTTCGTAGGTACTGATCTGGTTCTTTAGGGAATATTTGATGCGTTCTTTGAGTACGTTCGCATTGACGAGAAGGTCGAAATCGGTTTCCCAAATTTCGCTGCCGAATTTTTCGTCGTTGGAGTATTCTTCGAGATAGGTGGTTATGATGACGCTGATGAACTGCGAGATGCTATCGCGCAATGTCAATTTCTTCAGTTCCTTTTTTTTAAAAAACCGTGTAAAATCGAATGGGACTTGGTAGTAGGGTTTTGCCATATTTCAACGTTTAAGATTTTAAGGTCAAGGGTCAACGTTCAAGATTAAAAGCTCAAGGTTATGTCGAGGTGGGGACGAAATATCGCATGTCTTCCGTCGACCGTTACCCGAAACCCACAGGATGTATTCTAAGAACATTGTCCGTTCCCAATTCACAACAGATCCCTTTTTCCCTTTCTTTCTTCCGTCCTTTCATTGTTAGTAGCTTTCACACATCGTGTATGTGTACTTCCATCTTCTGCCACCCGGCTGCCGTCATCCCGAACCCGGGTTTTTTTTGATTGTTTTTTCTGGGCCACCGTAAAAACGACTGCGTCGCTTTCCAGTCCTATTTTGACAGTCTGCGGGGCTTGGATCGCTCCGGAAATAATCATTTTGGACAAGGGTCTTTTAAGCTTGTTGCGGATGACCGCTTTCAACGGCCGTACGCCATAAGTCGGCGAAAAACCGTCCAACGCAAGATGGTCCCTGGTCTTTTTATCGATTTCCAAGGTGATGTTCAATCGTTCGGTCAGCGTCAACAGCTCCTTTTTAAGGTGCAGGTCGAAGATTATGGGCGCACTGTCTCTTGATATTGGGGCAAAGGGCACGATTTCGGTGATACGGCCCAAAAATTCAGGCCTGAAATAGGTGGCCAAAGCCTTCATCAGTTCGTCCGACAGCGGCGTTTTTCCGTCTTCGATGGATTTGGCGATGGATTCGGAGCCGATATTCGAGGTAAATAGGACAACGGCGTTGGAAAAATCACCAACCTTGCCCAATCGGTCGCTGAGCTTGCCTTCGTCCAAAATCTGTAGGAACACATCGAAAACGGACTGGTGTGCCTTTTCGATCTCGTCGAACAATACGATGGAATAGGGCTTCTGTCGTATTTTATTGACCAAAACCCCGCCCTCTTCATACCCGACGTAGCCAGGGGGCGCTCCATACAACAGGGCAGCGGAATGCTCTTCTTTGAATTCGGACATGTCGAAGCGCAGGATGGCGGATTCGTCGTTGAACAAAAACTCGGCCAGCGATTTCGCCAGTTCGGTCTTTCCCGTTCCGGTCGGACCGGAGAAAAAAAAGGATCCGATGGGCTGGCCCGCCTTCGAGAGCCCGGACCGGGATTCGATGATGGCCTCTGCTACGGTCTGAACCGCATGGTCCTGCCCGATGACCCTTTTCTTAAGCGTACTTTCCATGTCCATTAACCGTTCGCGCTCCTGAATCTGTACCTTTCCGACGGGGATACCGGTAATATTGGAGACCATGGCCGCCAGATCGGTCCCGTCGATATCAGTACGGTCGTCCTGAGCATGTTCCCCAACGGAAGTCAACAAAGACTCGAGATGCTTTTTTTTCTGGTCGTAATCGGGGAGGCGGAATCCATCTTCGGAATCGAATTTTCCAAGAATAAGGGTACTCAGCCGGTTCTTTGCTGCCATATACAACCAATCGATTTCTTGGTTTCTTTCTTCTTCCGAAAGATTCCCGGACTTCTTTTCAAGGTCATCGATTTCCGCTTGCAGGGTCTCTATATCGCTCGGAAGGGATTGTTTTGAAACCTTGATGGCGGCCATGGTACGATCGATCAGGTCCACCGCCGAATCCGGTAAACATTTTTCCTGAAGGTAACGTTTTGAGAGACGGATGGATTCCCGAAGCGTGACCTCGTCAATTTCTAGGCCGTGATGTTCTGTGTAGATGCGCCCCACGCTCTTCAATATCCTGAAGGTCGTCTCATGGTCCGGTTCCTCAAGCATGACCGATTCAAAACGCCGGTCGAGCGCAGTGTCAACGGCAATATATTTGCGATAGCTGTCCGAAGTCGTCGTTCCGATCAGAATTACCTCGCCCTTGTTCAATTCCGATTTAATGAGGTTGATGATACCTTGACTGGCAGAGACGTCCTGTAAAAGGGAATGGATATCATCGATATAAAGAATCGGCTTTTGCAGCGTCTTGGCCTCTTTGAAGATTTGTTGCAGGCGGTCTTCTACTTCCCCTTTGTAAGATGCCCCCGAGAGTAGGGCAGAGGTGTCGATTTCCAGAAAGTTAATATCCCTTAAGGTGTCCACAACCTTGCCGGAGTGTATTTCACGGACCAAGTTTTGGATCAGCAGGGTCTTGCCGACGCCGGATTCCCCATGTACGATGACGTTGGGTTTGGACTTCCGACTGAGAATTTCCGAAATCAGTTTTAGTTCCCGATTTCGGTCGACGATTATGTCATATGCTCCATTTTTTGCTTCGGACAGCAAATCCACGGTATATTTTTTTAGACGGTCCGTCGTGCCGGTATTCATAATCGAGTGGGTCTTACTTGTGCCTGTACCTACTTTGGACCCGGACCTTACGTCTCCCATCAGATTGTCAAGAAGTTCTGTGATACCGACCGGCAGGGCCTTCAATTGGTCGAAGCTAAACCCCACCCCAGGGGTTATCGCAGAAATAAAAAGACAAATGAGGTCGACGTCCTCTTTGTTCAGTTTTTCTTGGATGTTCCCCGCCTCGGTAAAAACGGTCTCGGCCTCCGAACTCGTTCGGACTTTTTGGTATCGGCCGGATCCTTTCGGATAGCGTTCCAAATTCACATCCGCCCAGTCCTCGATAAAATAAACATCGATACCCCTATCGTGTAACTGCCGTAAAAGAGACAAGTCCCGATTCAATAAGGCCTTCATCAAATGCGGTGGACCGAAACTTTCGTGGTGGTAGTCTTCCGCGAGCTGGGTCGCGATGTGAACGGCTTTTTCTACTTCTTGGTTCATTTGGGGAATGTCGGTTTTTGATTGCCAGTTACCGGTTGTAGGTTGCAAGTTGACAGTTGATAGTTGATGGTTGACGGTTGAGGGTTTGCCGGTTGTTGATTGCTTGCTACTGGTTGTCGATTGCCGGTTGATGGTTTACCGGTGGCTGGTTTTCGGTTTGGTGGTTGCTGATTTACGGTTTGGTCGGTCGACGTAGTGCCGGGTGCTCCTAAACGGACTAATTTCTAAGCCGTTGCGATAGCTCCAAGGCCTTCTCAAGTTGGGCGATTTCTTTTTCCGATGCGTTCAGCTGCTCGTTGAGCTCATCGATTTCATTCTTGGCATTTTCCACTTGTTTGAGGTCGCGCTTCGCATCCATGAGTTTTTTATAGGTCAGGATCAGGTTTTCGTACATACCCATGTCATCGAGGGAATCCCTTGGAATTCCACTTTTTAAACCGATTAGATTGGCGTTGATGTTCTGCTCCAGAAAAACATAGCCTTCAGGGGTGTTTTCAAGGGAATCGATAAGTTTATCGACTTCTTCCAGTTCTTCGATAAATTTCTTCTGGTAGCGGAACTCGTACTGTATTTTCTGGTTCTCGGCCCGTAGCATCCTGTTCTCTTTCCACGGCAGTTTGTAGCTAAAGAAAAATGCGGTAAAAAGTAGGCCGACGGTAACGGCGAACATCAGTAGAAAAAGGAGAAAGGCTTTGGTTCTTTCTTTTTTGTTCAATATTTCCATTTGCTCAGAAATTAAATGTTAAACACGTCTTATTCGGCCAAAAAGGACGTCCCTGCGGCGGTATTCGAAGTATCCGACGTACCCGAATTTCCCATGACCTTATTCTCGTTGACGAAAATGCCCATATCTCGGCGTTGCCCGATATAATCCACTTGGGTGAGCACGTTGAGCAAGGCACCTATGGTATTCATAAAATTGGTGACGGACTTAATGTTGTCATTTACATCCAAATGATCGTACTTGAGGTTGATGATGTTGTTGAACGTCTTTTCATAGTCCCCTCCTTTCAAATCCGTCCAATCCCCAAAATAATTGAACAGCTGTTCTTTGTCCTCAGGGGATGACATATCGATAGAACCTTTGAAAAGACGGGCAAAAGTCACCACGATTTCCAGAAGGTCTCTAGGATGCATCTCGTATTGCTTCCATTTAACATTGGTGATTTGTTGGGCAAGGTAACTGTAGCTCTTGTCCACCGGCATAAACATCGCATCGGCAATGGGATTTTCGTTTTGCCTTGCTTTGATTTTTCTCGCTATCGCAATGACGTCCTGTTCCGCCTTTTTTAGGAAAGCGTCGGTACGGTCATAGAAAGCAATCAATTTATCATTGGCATCCACACTCGTGCAAGGTGGAATATAGTCGGACGTGGAGGAAAGATTTTGGCCATCATTTTCGATTTTGGCGATGGGTAATTGGTTACCCATGACTCCCATTTTTCCGAGTTCTTCCGCATCCACATACGAGAAAAAATATCCGTCGGCAAGAAACGGAAGTCGGGGGGGCACTTCTTTGGGATCGGGTTCACCAAAGGCTACAGGATGTTGGGCATCGAGATTGAGCATTAGAAATCCCCTTTCACTCTTATTTTTTACCAGATCGGTAATGGCAATATCATCATCTACCGTTGGAGTTCGGTCGGAAATGGCTATTCTGTTGCCATCGGGTGTCGTCGCCAAGAGCCTTTTGATAGATATTTTTAGATTCTTGTGGGTGTCGAGGGTGATGCTGAAGTTGCTCCCCGCACGTAGCCGGGGACGAGAAATGCCGTAATCAAAGCGGCTCTTTCGGTTTACCAAAGCATTCTTGATTCCATTTTCAGTATAATTTTGAAGGTCTTGAAAATGTTCTTTAGTGATTTTCATCCCATCGATCCAGTTGATTTTGAAATTAGTATTATCCATGGTCATGCTGTGGTTTTTTTCGTTGGTATTACTAGGGCTTCCGCTTGGCTTCAAATTTGTACAAGGACTACTATTCACCGTTTTTTACTCGATAACCGGGATTTGCCTCGAAACTCTAATGTTTTTCTCAACGAATACCTCGTGGGCTTTCCCGAGTCGACGCTGATAATTTTTGCTTTGAATAATAGCTCATCCGCTAACGTCGTACCTACCCTATATCCGAGTTTGTTGCTACTAACATCATGCTACGGGCCTCAGGACTTCTTTTTCCGCCGGCAAGGTCGTCCTCCGAATTTTGGAATCCGTTGATTGCCATTATCTGCTTAAATTGGTATTCAGACAGTTTTGAACCTGCTAAACCTTCCACCATTAAATCCTCTGGCAGATTACGACATCCCCATCCTGTAAATTATTTTTCACCACGCTCAGCTCAGAATCGATATGTTTTGATGCCGCGTACCACTTGGGTTTGATATAGAAATACCATCCGTAAGGATTGCCCGAATCTTCCGTCATTTCTATTTTAGTCGCTTTTTTATCGTTGTAATCGTTAATAAAGAAAAAGAATAAGCGTCCGAATGCCATATCCTTGGGAGCTTTCGCCTTAAAACTCGTCATATGTGCCTCCTTAGTATTCTTATGGAACATAAAGTTGAGAACCATCATGTTCTTCAGTTCGTAGTGTTTCGGGATATCGTATTTATTTCCCAAGGGATAATACCATTGGGAATACAATTTTACAGGGATGGAAATAGCATAGTTAAAGAGGATGAAAAAGCTGGTGGGAAGAACGAAAGCAGCCATTATTAAAATGTAATAAAGTAAGAATTCCAGATCTTCGAAATATGAACTTATCACGATGACGGGCACGATCAAGATTATCGAAGTAATGACGGAGAACACAATTTCCTTAAACCTGTTGTGGTCATCGAACCTGGTAAACGCTATCTGGAAAAAATAAACGTGAAGGGCACCCATGATAAGGGCACAGCCCAATAGCGTTATATGTCGGAATATGACCGTCGATTGGCGGAGGTTATATGCAATCGCTGCCATAAAAGCCATCACCGCTAGTTGGATAAGTAGGTAGAAGTAGAATTTTTTTTGTTGTTTTTTGAAGCCTGGCGTGTTCGATGCCATCAGGCGCAACGCGACGAACACGACGGACAAAGTGGCCATCAAGGGCACAAGGGTTTCGAAACCGATGTATTTTGCAAAATAATTTGTACTCATAATAGGTTAAATTGTAGACGAAATATCGAGCCTGCCTTCGTAGACTTTACTGCCAAGTGTAAATTGTCTTTTTGCTTCTGGGATTGTAAAATCGATTTCAAATTCACTTTCGAAAGGCAGGGTGTGTTCTAGAAAAAATCGGACAGCTGCGCTTATTTTTCCGTCCGGCAGATAGTCTTCAATGGCTTCGGGCCGTGAGATCTCAGTCATAGTAAACCTATACTTTGGAAGAAAGCTCTGCGATGGTCCCGATATCGCCATGTTAACACCCAGCTGCCACGGGGCATCTTCAGGTTGATGCGCGACACAGGCATACTCCTGCCCTACAGTAACTTCTTCATCGATAATATTTTCCAATACCTTTTGTATCAACGGTAAATTGCCTGCAATCTTGTACAAAAGGGGCATTGTCTTTATAATTTTCACAGCAGTTTTTTCAGGAATTCGAGTATCGAGCTTCCAAAGAGTACGGAGGAGTTCGGCGAGGGCAGTACCGTCAAGCGACCGAAAGATCTGGTCTTCTTCATTTTCGATGGCAACCCTATGTAGAAAAAATTCCGTTTCCAGCGGCTTGAAAAATTTCCGCACCTGTTCTTCCTCCAGTTTTCGATTTTTATAATTGGCGACCATGGTCTTTACTAAAGTGGTGCTGCCGTTTGGGGAATGGAAAAACCGCTCAGGAAAGATGTCATAGAAACTGCGGCGGCTGAGGTGAACTTCAACTTTGTTGTCTTCGTTGGCTTCCTCGATATGGGTGATGTCTTTACTAAAACCGCGTTTAAAATAATCGGTCATGTTAAGGTTTAAGTCCACTTCGTTCTCCATAAGACGGGCAGCAAAGAGTTCAGCCTTTAGATCGAAACCCAGTTCAAGTACCTGTTGTCGAATCGGAGGATTGCAATTTTTTTGTTTCATTTTTTAGTTACGATTCGAAGTACTGGTTCATTTTCCATTGGTATATGTCCGTTCTAACGAGGGCATTGACCTTTGATGCGTGGCACTTCAGGATATTCGGCTTCGCATTACTTCAACAGCCTGGCACTGGCCACATATTTATCTTGCCAATACGGGGTATCCAAATCAGTGATTTCAACGCCGCGGGGGGAGTTAGAACCCAAAAATTTCCCATTTTGGAGGTATATGCCCACGTGGGATACAATTTCATCCTGGAAGCGTAGTCTGAAAAATACCAGATCCCCTTCCTTTAAATAGTCTTGGTTTTTGAACTGGGCCCGGGTGTCGAAATAGAACTGCTGCAACGAGGTTCGGGGAATCTCCTTGTCATAGACTTCCTCATAGATCTGTTGCGTTAACGAAGAGCAATCCACCCCGTCAGGCGATGTGCCGCCCCATCGATAGGGAGTCTCCAACCATTTGGTTATCGCTGCGTATAGTTTTTCGTTGGTTAGGGAGTCCTCCGAAATCCGCAACAAGGTCGCGAATTTCTTTTTTTCTTCCGGACTTAGATATTGTATTCTGGCGGATGCATCGGTTACCGGACCGGAGCTTGTTTCCTTTTGTGGTCGGATGTTTTTTTTCTCGGAATTCCTAAGCTTGGTGATCTCTCGTTTATAATAGGAATAATCTGTCTTTTTATAGTTTTTTTTTGCACATGAACCTGAAAGTACAATAACAAGAAGAAACATTAGTTTTAATTTCATGGCCCATAAACGATTTTATAAAACAAAATCCCACTTTGACCGAAACGTATATATTACTTTTTTAGTATTCTTTTTGGTCGCATTGACGTTATTATCGTTCAAGATAAACTCTAGTGTCGATTGTTCCGATGTCGGCTTTGAAGTGGTCTCCGAATCTTATACGGTAGAAGACCTTATCGAGTTCAAGAGTACCGACATCTCGGGAGTAGAGTGGCAGTGGAATTTCGGTGACAGCACTGCTACGGCACATCGCTCCGATGTAGTGCATCGGTTTGCCCAACCTGGAAAATACACGATTTCGCTACGGATGAACGGCCAGTGTATGGCCACTAAGGATATCGTAATCGAGAAACAAAGAATTCGTAAGGATCCCGAGTTGATTCCCAACATCATACTGCCAAAATACGTGCGGGTAGGAGATCAGGTCGAATTTGCCAACGACTCCAAGTTTGCCAAAGAGTGGCAATGGAGTTTCGGGGAAACCACGGATATTGACGGGAGAGACCGAGTAGTGCAGTACACTTATAAGCAACCGGGCGAAAAGACGGTTTTGCTTGTAGTAAACGATGACCGCTTACATGAGGCCAAGCAGCGTATTACCGTTTTGCCGGTCGAAAAGAAACGCAAAGCAAGAAATATTATGCGTAGGACCGACCCGATAGAAACCGTTTTAAGGCAGCAAATTATTGATAAACCTATCGCCGAAAGCCGAAAAGAGGAAAAAGAAAAAAGAAGAAAAGAAGCGGAAAAAATAAACCGTATCGATGTTTCGGAACACCAGTTACAACAGCTCTGTGCGGACTATTCCAACCGAAGAATAGACGATACCACTATCCGCAATTATTTCTGCTACAGCAATATACCAGTTTTTAACAAGACAGGGGATCGGTTTACCGTAAGCGAATTCTTTAACACAATAAGGGATGTCAAGCTCGAACTGAACGGCATCAAGTTGGTACGCGATAAAAAAACGGGCTGCGTCAAGAGTATGACCGTTGATATGCGAACCAGGAAGGGATTGTTTTGGAAGAAGTTTTGAGATTGGGGCTCCTGCAAAGCGACTGTTTTAAATAATGTAAATATGGGTAGCCCGGCTTTAAAATAAACAAATTTTGTTCTCGTCCGTTCTTACATTTAGAGGTAAATGACCGCTCGAAACATCGATGAAAGAGAAGGTTTAAGGCCGTTTGTCGAAAATGGGATCAGAATTTGGCAGCTTATCGAAAAGAAAGAATTCTCTTATGCCAATTTAATAATTTAGAATTGTCTTTTATGACGTTATATATATTTAATCCGGCAGTATTTGCCACAAAACCATTGCATTATGTCTTTTAAAACCAAGTTGAAACTAGGAGGAAAGGAGTACAAAGTGCTTCATTGCTCCTATGACCTGAACCAAGAAGTAGATCCGACCGGAAGACCCTCCTCCGTAACACGGGGCGGTAGAGTGACCCTTACCGTGGAATCTACCGGCGATACGGCTCTTTTTGAGTTGATGACCGATAATTTCGGAAAAAAGGACGGTAGCGTTGTCTTTGCCAAAAGGGACACTGACGCCACCCTTAAAGAACTCAAATTGACCGAGGCCTACATGGTCAAATACAAAGAAAATTTTGACTCGACGGGAAAAAATCCACTGACGGAAACTTTTACACTTTCTGCCAAGGAAATGTCCTGCGGGGGAGGAATGCATACGAACGATTGGGTGATTTAGTGCTTCCGATCACGCACATTTTTAAAAACGGGAGGCTGCTATGGCCTCCTTTTTTTTAAAAAATCAAGAAATTGATATCGCTGTACTGCAGGTCGAACCATTCGCCAACGGTCTTGTTGGTGAGAATCCCGTGGTACATGTAGAGTCCGTTTCGCAGGCCTTTGTCAAAACGAAGTGAGTTTTCGAGTCCCCCGTTCTCACCCAGTTCCAGCAAATAGGGGGTAAAGATATTACTGATAGAGATGGTAGCCGTCTTCGGATAGCGGGAGGGGATATTGGGAACCCCATAGTGAATCACTCCATATTTCTCCATGGTAGGTTTGTTGTGTGTTGTTATCTCACTAGTCTCGAAACAGCCTCCCATATCGATACTGACATCGACGATGACTGCCCCTTTTTTCATTTTTTCGACCATCGTCTTATCCACTATGACGGGCGTTCGATCCTTTCCACGCATGGCACCGATGGCCACATCACAGCGGCGTAGGGCTTTCAAGAGATTTTTAGGCTGCAGGGTAGAGGTATAGACGGTCTGACGCAAGTTGGCCTGCAGGTTTCTCAACATGGTCAACGAATTATCGAATATCTTGACGTTTGCGCCTAGGCCCAATGCGGATCTGGCCGCAAATTCCCCCACCGTGCCGGCACCTATTATGACAACTTCAACCGGAGGCACACCGCTGATATTACCGAACATGAGACCCTTCCCATCATTGGTGGCCGACATGGTCTCAGCTGCGATCAGCACCGATGAAATTCCCGCTATCTCGCTTAGGGAACGTACGGCAGGATATTTTCCGTCACGATCACGTATATATTCGAAGGCCACTGCGGTAACCCTCTTTTTGGCCATTTTTTCAAAATACGTTTTGTTCTGGGTCTTGAGCTGTAGGGCGGATATGATGGTGGCTTGCGGGTTTATCATTTCGATTTCCGAAAGGGTGGGCGGCTCGACCTTGAGCAGTAAGGGACAGGAGAATACCTTTTTAGTGTCTCTTGTAATTTCAGCCCCCGCATCGGTATAATCGAGATCGGAAAAATGGGCGCCTTCGCCCGCGCCCGCCTCGATCAGCACCCGGTGACCGTTCGAGGTGATGGCCTGAACGGCATCGGGAGTAAGGCAGATCCGTTGTTCCTGATAATGATTTTCTTTAGGAAGACCTATGAACAGCTCGCTTTTTTGCTTAAAGACTTCCAAAGTCTCCTCTTGCGGAATTAATTGTTGTTTGCTAAAGGGACTGGCAGTTTGGTTCATAGAATTGAATGTTCCAGTAGTATGATTGAAAATCGGTGAAACTCTTGATCGCGGTACCCATTGTCAGTGCCCAAGATTGATAATTATTGATCAAAGGCCTGCGTTGGAAAGTAAAATTACAATTTTTTGAGGAATACTACATATCGAAAAATGGAAGCGAGAGGAAGGATGCGATATGAGCACCCCTATTGATCGTGATAGCTTAAAGCGTTCGATGGCAAACGAACAATTGCTATAATCTTCTGTTACGCGAAGCCTACCCTATTGTACCTATTATCGTTAGTGGCTCCAATCGCTCAACTGATTCTGCAACTGCTTGAATTGGGATTCCAGTTTACGGGTAGAAAGCTTTTCGTTGATTTTTTCCGAAAAGGATTTATAGCCAGTTTCTTCGGATGTTATCGAAGTTGAAGGGGAAGGGGTTTGTGCAGAAGATTTGGTAATCAGGTTTTCCCGTGTATCGCTGGTGGATATGGTTGAGGTAGTACTTGTGGATCCGGTTTTGGAATCCTCATGATCATTATCCTGTTTTTCCTTTAGTTTTCTAAGTTCGTCTTCCATGGCCTCTAAATCAATGCCGTGGACGTATTTGTCGTATAGTTTGATTCGGATAAAATAAACGACGGGCACAAGGATCATACAAAACGGTAGGAGCCATAGAATGTTGTCGGTATCAATGAAATTATCATCGGAAATCACTCCTTCGAAAATTTGAAACCCATACATTAAAATGGGAATCAAGATGATGTGATACCACCAATGCCTACAGGTTAAAAACCAAATCAATAAGAGGTAAAGGGGAACGAGTTTCCCCAACAAAAACCAAACATAGACATTGATATTCGGAAAACCATTTTTGGTTATAGTAATGCCCAAAACATCGATTGTAGCATTTGGATTGCTTGATACAAATTCGTGAAGTTTGAAGACAAATGGCGAAACAAGGATTAAAATCGCAACGAAGGACTCCAGTACAATCCTCTTTTTAAATTTAATTCTTATTTCTTTAGACTCAATTTTCATTCCAGCAATTACTTAAATAAGTGAAACCGATAGAATGTTAACGAAAAAAAGGGCAATTTATGATTGCCCTCTAAAAAAACTTACGAGAAATACTACTTGCCCCGTTTCTTGTCCCCGTTGATTAACTGAGTTTTGTCAACAAAACTCTTTTTGTCACCGTTGATCAACTGGGTCTTGTCCACGAAGCTGTTCTTCTTGTCACCGTTGATCAACTGGGTCTTGTCCACGAAGCTGTTCTTCTTGTCACCGTTGATCAACTGGGTCTTGTCAACACCATGCTCATACAACTGATCATCTGAAGCGGTGTCCGCAGTTTCACAGGATACGATTGAAAGGGTTGCACATGCCATAAGGCCGAATACGACTTTTTTCATAATGGGGTTTTTGGTTAATTATTTAGTTATATGTACAAAAATAGATAAAATGTACTTTGCAAACATACTTTTTGTCCATAAAATCTGACATTTTATCTGAAAAATAGCTCATTTCGTCGAAAAGTTCTCCGTTCATCGAAAAGTGGACAATAAAAAATAAGGCGGTCTAGACGGTAAGTTTACTGATTAAGAAGCGCTCAAAACTACTTTGGCTAGTCGGTTTCGATAAGGGCTACCGTCCAATATCTAAATGTCTTGTTTCTTGGCCGATAATTTCAATTCGTATTTCGGTAGCATCATCAGGAAGGAAAGATGAGATTTTCTCCGGCCATTCGATAAAGATCCAAACATCTTTGTTCAAATAATCATCCAGGCCCATATCCAAAGCTTCCATCTCGTCCTCTAACCGATAAAAGTCAAAATGATAGGCGAGCAGCTCACCGTTCTGATCGTGGTATTCGTTAACAATCCCGAAAGTAGGACTGTGTCCGGTGTCCGTCGCACCCAATTCCTGAAGTATCGCCTTGATTAAAGTAGTCTTCCCGGCACCCATGGAGGCGTAAAAACACAGGGTCTTGGACGTGGCCTGCCCGACGATTTGTTGGGCTACCTTTTCTATTTGCGTAAGCTTGTAAGTTTTCTTAATCATAGAATTACAATAAGATGGGCAAAATTGTCGCGGTTAAAGAATTACATTCTTATGACTGACTATCCTAGTGGTTGCAGTAACTATTTTTTTTGGACGTGTATTCGGAACTTATTGTATGCCTTTTCCATGACCTTTTCTTTCGAGTTGAATGGTTGCGCGGCGCTCATCATCTCTATCGACGGCGGGTCCAAAAATAGGCAATCGGCCGGGGTTTTTGAACCCACATCTAAATTTCAATTTGAGAATTTTCAGGGTGAAGCGTCGAAGGTAAGAAACTCTAGGCTCACCGCGGCGACAGCACTACAAACGGAATGATCATCTCTTCCAGCGATACCCCACCGTGCTGATAGGTGTTGCGATAGTAGCTGACGTAATGGTTGTAGTTGTTTGGGTATGCGAAGAACAGGTCGTTCTTGGCGAAAATAAAGGAGCTGCTCACGTTAATGCGGGGCAGATGAATCAGCGCCGGATCCGGGGCGGCTAGCACGTCTTTCTCCTCGTAGGTGAGGCTGCGACCGGTCTTGTAGCGCAGGTTGAGACTGGTTTCCTTATCTCCGATGACCTTTGAGGGCTGTTTGACGTTGATGGTGCCGTGGTCGGTGGTGATAATTAGTTTCATGCCGAGTTGCTGCGCTTGTTGTAGGATTTCTAGCAAAGGGGAATTCTTGAACCAGCTTTGGGTCAACGAACGATAAGCTTTATCGTTGCGCGCCAGTTCCTTGATGACTTCCATCTCGGTCTTCGAGTGGCTCAGCATGTCCACGAAATTGTAAACGATGACGGTCAGGTCATTGTCCTTTTGGGATTTAAAGTTTTGCGAAAGCTGTTTCCCTTGCCGCAGGCTGCTGATTTTATGGTATTCCCATTGGATGTCGAGTCCCAATCGCTTGATCTGTGCACCGAGAAATTTGTCCTCGAACAGGTTTTTACCGCCTTCGTCGGTGTCGTTTTTCCACCAGTCGGGATAGCGTTTTTCCATATCCGAAGGTGTGAGTCCCGAAAATATGGCGTTGCGGGCGTACTGCGTCGCGGTGGGCAAGATACTAAAATAGGACGCTTCCCTGTTTTTTTTATAAAAAGACCCAATGGTATCCTCGAAGGCGTACCATTGGTCATAGCGCAGGTTATCGATGACCACGAGTAGGGTAGGGGTGTCGCCGATTTCGGGGGCGATCCATTCCCTAAAGAGGGTGTGTGACATTACCGGACCATCGCCATCAAACCAGTCCTTATAATTTTTATCGACGAATTTCCCGAAGTGGTTGTTGGCTTCGGCTTTTTGGGATTCAAGGATTTCGAACATACCACTGTCCTCGATATCCTCCAGGCGCAGTTCCCAATAGATCAGTTTTTTATAGAGTTCCGTCCACTCGGTAACGGAATTGACCATGGAGAGGTCCATCGCGATTTTCCGGAATTCCTGTTGATAGTTGGCGGTCGTCTTTTCGGATACCAACCGGGAGTGGTCGAGGTTTTTTTTAAGGGATAATAATATTTGGTTGGGATTGACCGGTTTGATCAGGTAATCGGCAATCTTGGAACCGATGGCTTCCTCCATAATAAACTCCTCTTCACTTTTGGTAATCATCACCACGGGAAGCGAGGCGTCAAGGACCTTGATTTCGTTGAGGGTTTCCAAGCCGGAAATTCCGGGCATGTTTTCATCCAAAAAAACAATGTCCACTTGAGATTTTCGAATTTCCTCCAAAGCTTCCTGTCCGCTTTGACAGGTAATAACATCGTAGTTCTTTCCCTGTAAAAAAATAATATGGGGCTTTAAAAGATCGATTTCGTCGTCGGCCCAGAGGATGGTGATGTTATTCATGGTTTGAAAAGGGGTTAGGAGTTAGGGGATTAGTGGGTTAGTGAATGAGAATACTAAGCGCCTTGAGTTATGGTGTGGCGAGCTAGAGGCAATGATAAACTAATAATCCCATAATTTTATAAACTCAATTACTAACTTTGATTCCGGAGAATAGTTTAAAAAAGGATGCCCTCTTGAAAAAAGCTACAAAGTTAAAAATCTTCAATGATCCAATTTACGGATTTATTGCCATTCCCGATCCCTTGATTTTCGAGCTGATCGGTGAACCGTACTTTCAACGCTTACGACGGATTTCGCAAATGGGACTTTCGTACTTGGTCTACCCGGGGGCGCATCATACCCGATTTCACCACGCCCTAGGTTGTATGCATCTCATGCAAGAGGCGGTTCAGGTACTCCGATTGAAAGCCGTCGAAATTACGGAGGAGGAAGAAACGGGGCTTTATGCCGCCATTCTCCTGCACGATATCGGACATGGACCGTTTTCCCACGCTATGGAGCACAGTATTGTCTCGGGCACGAATCACGAGCAGATTTCGCTGGAGTTCATGCAGGCATTGAACGACAAGTTTAACGGAAGTTTAACAATGGCCATCGAAATTTTCAGAGGGCGGCATAAAAAACTATTTTTAAATCAATTGGTATCCAGTCAGCTCGACATGGATCGGATGGACTACCTGAAGCGGGACAGTTTTTATACCGGCGTCGCCGAGGGCAACATCAACGCCGAACGCCTCATTACGATGCTGAACGTGGTCGATGGCCGTTTGGTGGTACAGCAGAAAGGTATTTATTCCGTAGAAAAATTTTTGATGGCTCGGCGTTTTATGTACTGGCAGGTCTACCTTCATAAAACAGGTATCGTCGCCGAACAGCTGTTGATTAGGACTTTGAAGCGTGCCAAAGAACTCACTGCGGACGGCGATGCCTTGCCCTGCAGCGAACCGCTGCGATTTTTTATGACTCATAAGATCAACCGCGACGATTTCGATCGAACTATACTCCATACCTTCGCCAAACTCGACGATACCGACATCCTGTCCGCCTTAAAAACCTGGCAAGACCATCCTGACTTTGTGCTTTCGCATTTGAGCGGCATGATTATCAATCGTCGTCTGCTCAAGATTAAGCTCAGGAAAAAGCCTGTCGACGAGATGCGTTTACAACAGTATGTTATGAAATTCGCAAAAAAACATGGGCTCACGGAGCACGAGGCCCGCTACTTTGTTTTCGGGGGTCGGATAGAAAACCAGGCCTACGATCAGCGACATCAGAATATTGACATCCTAAAGAAAAACGGGAAACTGATCGATGTTGCCAAGGCCTCCGACCAGCTGAACCTGAAGGCACTATCCAAAAAAGTTGTCAAAAATTACGTGTGCTATCCTAAAGGCTAAAAGCATTAACTATTTTTCTTACTTTTGCACCCATGGTGTTTACGGCTGGTCAAATTGCGGGTATCTTAGATGGTGATCTTAATGGTGATCCCGATATAGCCGTTCACAAATTATCCAAAATCGAGGAAGGCGAAAAGGGAGCTTTGACCTTTTTGGCCAATCCCAAATATACTTCCTATATTTATTCCACTAAGGCCTCCATTACGATTGTCAATAAAGATTTTGTTCCCGAGCAGTCTTTGAACACTACCCTGATCAGAGTTGATGACGCCTACAAATCGTTTTCGCGCATTTTGGAATATTACAATCAGGTAAAGAACAACAAAACGGGAATCGAGCAACCCATCTATCGCTCGGAAAATGTAACCTATGGTACTGAGGTATATCTAGGGGCTTTTTCTTACCTCGGTAACAATGTCACCCTTGGTGACAACGTAAAAATCTATCCCAACGTTTATATCGGCGACAACGTGAAGATTGCCGATAACGTTATCGTTTTCGCCGGAGCCAAGATCTACTCCGAATCGGTTATCGGAAAAAACTGCATTATACACAGCGGGGTCGTGATCGGGGCGGACGGTTTCGGATTTAGTCCAAATAACGACGGCGAATTCCAAAAAGTCCCCCAGACCGGAAACGTTATTTTAGAGGACGATGTCGATGTAGGTGCCGGTACGACCATCGACCGCGCCACCTTAGGCTCGACCATCTTGCGGAAAGGGGTCAAGCTAGATAATCAGATCCAGATCGCCCATAACGTAGAAATCGGGGAGCATACGGTGATTGCCGCCCAGACTGGAATCGCCGGGTCGGCCAAAATCGGAAAGCGATGTATGATCGGGGGGCAGGTAGGTATTGTAGGCCATATCACGATCGGTGACAACGTAAAGATACAGGCGCAGTCCGGTATTGGGCGCAACGTCAAGAGCGGTGAGGTACTTCAGGGGTCTCCAGCATTAAATTACGGCGATTACAATAAATCGTATGTACTCTTTAAAAACCTTCCGAAAATGTCGAATCGTCTCGATGAACTTGAAAAAAATACGGTCCAATCGAAAGAAGTTTGAATTTCCCAATTGACAAATGAAACAGAGAACCATTAATAAAGAGGTCATATTAAAAGGTGTCGGCCTTCACACCGGTGCCGACGTGACCATGAAATTCGTACCCGCACCCGTAAATCATGGCTATGCTTTCAAACGCGTCGATCTCGAGGGAGAACCCGTCATTGAAGCCGATGCCAAATACGTAGTCAACACCCAAAGGGGTACCAATCTAGAAAAAAAGGGAGTTAAAATTCAGACTTCCGAACATGTACTTGCGGCGCTTGTCGGTATGGAAATCGATAATGTACTGATCGAGTTGGACGCTCCCGAACCTCCTATAATGGACGGGTCGGCCAAATATTTCGTGGAAGGTCTTGAAATCGCGGGTTCCAGGGAACAGGATGCAGATCGCGAAGAATATATCGTAAAGGATGTAATCACTTATAAGGATGAGGAGAGCGGTAGTGAAATCACGGTAATTCCCGCGGATAGATATCAGGTGACCACCATGGTCGATTTTGGCACGAAGGTCTTGGGCACTCAGAATGCTACCTTGAACGACCTATCCGAGTTCAAGGATGAGATCGCGTATGCCCGCACTTTCAGTTTCCTTCATGAACTGGAGACCCTGCTGGAAAATGGGCTCATCAAGGGGGGCGATCTGAACAATGCCATCGTTTATGTGGATAAAGAAATTTCCGAAAGCACCATGAAGAAGTTGGAGGATGCCTTCGACAAGAAAAAGCTATCGGTAAAACCCAACGGTATTCTAGACAACCTGACCCTGCACCAACCCAACGAAGCAGCGCGACACAAGCTCTTGGATGTAGTTGGCGACCTGGCCTTGGCCGGGGCCCGTATCCGTGGCAAGGTCATCGCCAACAAACCGGGGCACTATGTGAACACCCAGTTTGCCAAAAAACTTTCCAATATTATCAAGCTCGAAAAACGGAACAAGGTGCCCCAGTATGATTTGGACCAACCGCCGTTGATGGACATCCATCAGATTATGGCGATGTTGCCACACCGCCCCCCGTTTCTTCTTATCGATCGTATTCTGGAACTTTCCGACACCCACGTTGTCGGTATGAAGAACGTGACGATGAACGAACCGTTCTTCGTAGGCCATTTCCCCGACGCCCCGGTAATGCCGGGCGTGCTTCAGGTGGAGGCCATGGCCCAGACCGGCGGAATACTGGTGCTGAGCACGATACCGGATCCCGAGAACTACCTCACCCTGTTCATGAAGATCGATAATGTGAAGTTCAAGCAGAAAGTGCTTCCGGGCGATACCCTTATATTCCATTGTAGCTTGATTTCGCCTATTCGCCGGGGCATTTGCCACATGCAGGCCTACGCCTATGCCAATAATAAACTTGTGTGTGAAGCGGAAATGATGGCCCAAATCGTCAAAAAGAAATGATATGAACCAACCGTTGGCCTACATCCATCCGGGCGCCAAAATCTCTAAAAAAGTGGTGGTCGAGCCCTTTACGACCATTCACAACAATGTGACCATTGGCGATGGAACTTGGATCGGGTCCAACGTAACGATTATGGAAGGGGCCCGCATCGGAAAAAACTGTAACATCTATCCCGGAGCCGTTATTTCCGCCTCGCCCCAAGATTTAAAATACAGGGGCGAGGATACCACGGTAAGTATCGGAGACGATACGACGATCCGGGAGTGCGCGACTATACACAAGGGTACCTCCGACCGGAATAAGACGGTAATCGGAAAAAATTGCTTGATTATGGCATATTGCCATATTGCCCATGACTGTATCGTCGGTGACAACTGTATTTTTTCGAACAATTCCACCTTGGCAGGCCATGTCACGGTCGGCGATAACGTGATTTTAGCGGGACTCGTTGCCGTGCACCAATTCGTGTCCGTGGGGCAGCACGCCTTTGTTACCGGCGGTTCTTTGGTGCGAAAGGATGTACCTCCCTATGTCAAGGCAGCTAGGGAACCGCTATCCTACGTTGGAATAAACTCCGTGGGATTGCGCAGAAGGGGGATTCCATCCGAAAAAATTCGGGAGATCCAGAACATCTATCGCATCCTCTATCAAAAAAATTATAATAATTCCCAAGCTACCCAGATCATTGAAGCCGAGATGGAGGCCACGCCCGAAAGGGACGAGATCTTGCAGTTCATCCGTGATTCGCAACGGGGGATTATGAAAGGATATTTTAGCAATAGCTGATTTTAAGATGTTTTACTTTTAAAATGGTTCTACCTTTATTTCTGTAAAACAATAGGTATGACACTTAATTTGACAAAAAGACGAAAGGAAGAAACGATATTCTCAAATCGACCAATGCTCAAATCTTCAAATTCATTTTAACCTTAAACGTTGAACTTAAAACCTTAGCATGGCATCAACATCAGATATACGAAAGGGACTTTGTATTCGCTACAACGACGACATTTATAAAATCATTGAATTTTTGCACGTTAAGCCGGGCAAGGGTCCTGCCTTTGTGCGAACCAAACTGAAAAGTGTAACCACGGGAAAGGTCTTGGAGAATACATTTTCTGCCGGTCACAAGATCGACGATGTAAGGGTCGAGACCCGGTCTTACCAGTTTTTGTACGCCGATGGTGAGACGTATCATTTTATGAACACCGACGATTACAACCAAATTGCACTTCAAGAGAGTGCCCTAGACACCCCAGATCTATTAAAGGAGGGGGAAGTGGTGACCATTCTGTTCAACACGGAAGATGCGATGCCCCTCTCCGTGGACCTGCCTGCCAGTGTAGTTCTTGAAATCACCTACACCGAGCCGGGGGTAAAGGGCAATACAGCCACCAACGCCACCAAGCCCGCCAAGGTGGAGACGGGGGCCGAAATAAACGTACCTCTTTTTCTCAACGAAGGCGATAAGATCAAGGTGGATACCTCGAGCAGTTCCTACGTGGAAAGGGTCAAGGAATGAAACTTCCCGTTCCCCATACCTTAAAGCAGATTGCGACCATCATCGGTTGCGAGTATGTGGGTGCAGATGATTTTCCGGTGCTGGGGATGAACGAAATCCACGTAGTGGAGCATGGGGACATTGTTTTCGTGGACCATCCTAAATACTATGATAAAGCCCTGAAATGTAAGGCGTCGGTGGTGCTTATCAATAAAGAGGTCGAATGTCCGCCCGATAAAGCCTTGTTGATTTCCGACGATCCGTTCCGGGATTTCAACGCCTTGATCCACTATTTCAAGCCTTTTGAAGAGGCCTTGGGCACCATTGCGAACTCCGCCGTTATCGGTAGGAATACCGTCATTCAGCCCCATGTGTTCATTGGGAATAACGTACACATCGGGAATCATTGCATCATCCATGCCAATGTGACCATAAACGACAACTGTGTAATAGGAGACAACGTTATCATCCATTCCGGAACTGTTCTTGGGTCCGACGCTTTCTATTATAAAAAAAGGCCGGAAGGTTTCGATAAACTCAGTTCCTGCGGGAGAGTGGTCTTGGAAGATGGGGTCGAATTAGGTTCCCTATGCTCAATCGATAGGGGAGTGACGGGGGATACCACGATCAAAAGAGGCACAAAACTGGATAACCAGGTGCATGTCGGCCACGATACCGTTATTGGAGAAAACTGCTTGATCGCTTCCCAGACGGGTATTGCAGGCTGTGTGATTATCGAGGACGAGGTCACCCTTTGGGGCCAGGTAGGGACGACGAGCGGAATTACTATAGGAAAAAGGGCGGTCATCATGGGCCAAACAGGCGTTACAAAATCCGTCCCCGGCGGTAAAAGTTACTTTGGGACACCCATCGAGGAATCCCGCGAAAAATTGAAACAATTGGCCAACGTGAAAAAAATACCGGCCATTTTAAAGAATATGGGGGAATAATTAGTTCCGAATGCTTTAGAAATCGAGGTCAATCCCATATTTTTGTGCATTAGGTCGAAGCAGTAAATAACCAATAACATAACAAATGAGCGTATTAGTCAATAAGGATTCCAAAATAATCGTACAAGGTTTTACCGGAAGCGAGGGAACTTTTCATGCCGAACAGATGATAGAATACGGTACCCAGGTAGTTGGTGGCGTAACTCCGGGGAAAGGCGGACAGGAACATTTGGGCAAGCCGGTTTTCAATACCGTGGCCGAAGCGGTCAAAGAGGTAGGTGCCGACACGAGCATTATATTCGTACCCCCCGCCTTTGCCGCCGATGCGATCATGGAAGCTGCCAACTCCGGTATCAAGGTCATCATTACGATTACCGAGGGTATTCCCGTTGCCGATATGGTGAAAGCTGCGGATTATATCAAGGACCGCGATTGCCGTTTGATCGGACCGAACTGTCCCGGGGTGATTACGCCAGGGGAAGCTAAGGTCGGCATCATGCCCGGCTTTGTTTTCAAAAAGGGTAATGTAGGGGTCGTTTCCAAATCGGGAACGCTGACCTACGAGGCGGCGGACCAGGTAGTACGCCAAGGTCTTGGGATTTCGACGGCCATCGGAATCGGTGGTGACCCGATTATCGGTACGACCACAAAGGAAGCCGTAGAACTTTTGATCAACGACCCCGAAACGAAAGCCGTCGTCATGATCGGAGAGATTGGCGGACAGTTGGAGGCCGATGCCGCGAAGTGGTACAAAGCTAATGGCAGCAAAAAACCCATTATCGGCTTTATAGCCGGAGAGACCGCTCCAGCCGGCCGTACCATGGGCCATGCCGGTGCGATTGTCGGCGGAAGCGACGATACCGCGCAGGCCAAGAAAAAAATCATGAAAGAGCACGGCATTCACGTGGTCGATTCCCCCGCGGAAATCGGCTTGAAGGTGAAAGAGGTGATGGAAGGGTGAAATTTTAATTCACCAATTCCAAATTCCAAAATAGGGTGATTGTCCTTTAAACACCCCCGGCCCTAGGTTACTAAAATATCCGTACCATGAAATTGTTAGCAGGAAAGAATGTGATCATAACCGGTGCCAGCCGAGGTATCGGTAAAGGCATTGCCGAAATATTTGCGGATCACGGAGCCAACGTGGCTTTTACCTATAGTTCGAGCGAAAAACCGGCTTTGGAGCTGGAGAAAGCGCTTAAGGGCAAAGGCGTAACCGCAAAGGCCTATCAAAGCGATGCCGCAAGTTTTGAACAGGCCGACGCCTTGGTCGCTAAGGTGTTGGAGGATTTTGGCGGAATCGACGTGCTCATCAACAACGCTGGTATCACGAAAGACAATCTCCTAATGCGTATGACCGAAGCGGATTTCGATAGCGTTATCGAGACCAACCTCAAATCCGTTTTCAATATGACCAAGGCGGTGCAGCGTACGTTCTTGAAACAGCGCAGCGGCTCGATTATCAATATGAGCAGCGTGGTCGGGGTCAAAGGCAATGCGGGACAGACCAACTACGCGGCCTCGAAGGCGGGGATGATCGGATTTACAAAATCCGTTGCCCTGGAACTTGGTTCGCGGAACATCCGGTGCAATGCCATCGCCCCTGGGTTTATCGAAACCGAAATGACCAATAAGCTCGACGAAAAAACGGTACAGGGCTGGCGAGACGCTATTCCCTTAAAACGGGGCGGGTCTCCCGAAGATATCGCCAATGCCTGTCTTTTCTTTGCCTCCGACCTATCCCTTTACGTAACAGGGCAAGTGCTTAACGTCGATGGGGGAATGCTTACTTAGCTGAGTTTATAAGTTTATGGGTTTATTAGTTTATTTCTGAAAGAATCACTGCAAAACAATGATCCCTACAATGAAAATCTCCCGACCACTACTTAGTACTTGCCACTCAATATTCATTAGTACTTAATACTCAATACTCTAAGTACTAACTACTAAAAAAATGGACGTTCAAACAGTACTCTTGATCATCCTCGCTGCCATTGTGGCCTTGGGTCTGGTACTGTTTCAATACTACTATAAAGTCAGACGAAAGGGCAGATTATACATAATTTTGTCCTTTTTGCGATTTCTGGCTTTGTTCGGGGCCTTGCTGCTGCTGATCAATCCTCAATTCACCAAGAACGAGTATCGTATCGAAAAGGCCGATCTGGTCGTGTTGGTCGACAGGTCCACTTCGGTCGCGGCCTCCAGTGATACGATTCAAAAAATGGTAAGGGAGATAACCGAAAGCGAGGAGCTCGGCAATCGTTTTACTTTAGTAAGCTATGGCTTCGGGGCGAAATTAATGGACGGAGCCTTTGACGGTGAGGTTGTTAACGGGAACGGCATCCTTGATGTCGACTCCATATATTCTGAAAACAGCACTGATATTTCCGGGGCCTTAAGGGGAATCCAAGATATCCATTCCGCATCAAACACTGCCGTAGTGTTGTTTACGGACGGGAACCAGACTTTTGGTCGGGATTACGAGTACTATGAGAGCAACCGGAAATTGGCCGTTTTTCCGGTGGTCGTCGGCGACACGACCCGCTATGACGATATCGCGGTCACGCAGGTCAATGCCAACAGATATGCCTTCCTAAACAATAAATATCCCCTAGAAATCTATGTATCCTACTCTGGAAAGACCGATATACGGTCCACTTTAAACGTCGCAGTTAATGGAAGAACGGTATTTCGGGAGAATATTGAACTTTCGGAAACCGACCAGGTCCGAACGATCAATACCTTGTTGAACGCCAATTCTGTCGGCCTGAAGAACATCGTTGTATCCGTCGAATCCTTGACAAACGAGCGAAATACAGCAAACAATTCCCGACAGCTAGCGGTAGAGATTATCGACGAAAAGACCGATGTGGCCATCGTTTCGAATCTGAGGCATCCCGATATCGGGACTTTGAAGAAAGCGATCGAAAGCAATGAGCAGCGATCGGTTACCATCATGAAGCCGACCGGGAATTCCGCGAAATACGAAGGTGTTGACCTGTTCATTCTGTATCAGCCCGATACATCGTTCGATCCTCTTTACGATTACATCCAAAATAAAAATTCCAATCTGTTCACTATTACAGGTACGCAGACGGACTGGAATTTTTTGAACAAGGCGCAAAATAGTTTTTCAAGGAACAGTTACAATCAAGCGGAAGAAGTTTTCCCGATGCAAAACCCGGGATTTAGGATTTTTAATGCCAGTGATTTTTCCATACTGGATTTTCCGCCCCTGAACGCCAACTTGGGGGAAATACAGCTCGACGCTGCCGGGGATATCCTTTTGACCCAACGGATTCGGGGCGCGGAACTGGACCAGCCTTTGCTTGCGGTTCTTGAAAACAACGCCCAAAGGGAGGCCGTGCTGTTCGGGGAAAATAGCTGGAAATGGCGGATGCAGAGTTTTCGTAATGAGGGGGACTTCACCAATTTCGATGAATTTGTCGGCAGATTGGTACGCTATCTGGCCAGCAACAGTTCCCGGGAACGGTTGACGTTGGAGTATAATTCAATGTACACCGGTAGCGGAAGCGCCAAGATTGCGGCCACCTATTTTGATGAAAGCTATACCTTCTCGCCCAATGCACGCATCGACATCCGATTGAAAAATACCGATACGGATGCGGTGACGGATATGCCAATGCTGTTGACGGGAAGTTATTACCAATCGGATGTAAGCAACTTGGTCCCGGGTAATTATGATTTTACGGTATCCGTCCGCAATGAAAACCTTTCCAAATCCGGTAGATTTAGTATTCTTGATTTCGATGTGGAAAAACAACTGATTACGACGGATTATCCCAAATTGGCACGTTTGGCCCGGAACACCGGGGGGAAAAGCTATTTTCCATCCGAAGTGGAAACGCTATTATCCGAGCTTTTAAAAGACGACCGCTATCTGCCCGTTCAGAAAGGCGAACAAAATACCGTATCTTTGATCGATTTTCAGATTCTCTTGGCGCTGATCACTATAGCATTGGCCGCCGAGTGGTTTATCAGAAAGTATAATGGACTAATCTAAACTAAAAACAACAATGGATAAATTACCAAAAATTGCATTACCTATTATTTTCGGACTTATTGTCTTGGTCATCTTGATATCTAAATCCGCCGTAACGATTCAATCCGGAGAGGCGGGCGTATTATATAAAACCTTTGGCGGTGGGGTGGTTACCGATGAACCTCCCTTGGGGGAAGGCTTTCATATCGTAGCGCCTTGGAACAAGGTCTTTGTTTACGAAGTGCGCCAACAAGAGGTGTTCGAGAAATTGAAGGTCCTTTCTTCAAACGGACTGGATATCCAGTTGGAGGCTTCAGCCTGGTTTCAGCCAAAATACGAGATGCTAGGGAAGCTGCACCAAGAAAAAAGTGAGGCGTACAAGGAGCGGATTCTGCTCCCTGCCATTCGATCCGCGGCCCGGAGCGTGGTCGGCCGGTATACGCCAGAACAGCTATACTCCAGCAAACGCGACGCCATTCAGGAAGAGATCTTTGAGGAGACCCAAAAAATAGTGGACGACCAGTATATTCAATTGAACGACATTTTGGTGCGCGATGTTACGTTGCCCGAAACCATTAAAGATGCCATCGAACGCAAGCTACGGCAAGAACAGGAATCCTTGGAATATGAATTCCGTTTGGTCACTGCGGCAAAAGAGGCCGAAAAGGTACGGATAGAGGCACAAGGAAAAGCCGATGCCAACAAAATCTTAAGCGCCTCGCTCAATGATCAAATCCTGCGGGACAAAGGTATCGATGCGACCTTGAAACTTTCCCAATCGCCCAATGCAAAGGTTGTGGTTGTGGGCAGCGGCGAGTCGGGCCTGCCATTGATTTTAGGAAATAACTAAAATTAATTTGGTCAGTCGAAATTTAATTTTAATTTTACCCTTGTAATGATCAATAGCAGCGCACATCATCGTTTTTATACTATCGCCCAAGCGAGGTAAAATTGTATGTAGTGCCATCACATATTTTTACGACCCGTTTGAGCCATCAAGCGGGTTTTTTTATTAACAAACCTTATGATACGAATAGCAATACAAAAATCCGGACGCCTGAACGAAGATTCCCTGCAAATCTTAAAAGACTGCGGGATATCGATCGATAATGGCAAAGACCAGTTAAAGGCCGCTTCCGGCAATTTTCCTTTGGAGGTTTTTTATTTACGAAACGGCGATATTCCGCAATACTTACGGGACGGCGTGGTCGATGTAGCCATTATCGGCGAAAACGTGCTGATCGAGAAGGGTGAGGATATCGAGATAGCGGAAAAATTAGGTTTTTCGAAATGTAAGGTGTCCCTTGCCGTACCCAAGGATGTAGCGTACAACGGAGTGCAAGATTTTGAGGGAAAGCGCATTGCTACTTCATACCCGAATACCGTTCAGAACTATCTAAAGGAAAAAGACGTCAACGCCGACCTGCACATCATCACCGGTTCTGTTGAGATTGCTCCGAATATCGGCTTGGCCGATGCCATTTGCGATATTGTTTCAAGTGGGAGTACCTTGTTCAAAAACAACCTCAAGGAGGTAGAGGTAATGCTAAAAAGTGAGGCCGTGCTAGCGGTTTCCCCGAAAATATCAAAAGAATGCAGGGAAATTCTGAAGCAAATACAATTCCGTATCCAGTCCGTCTTACAAGCGCGACATTATAAATATGTATTGCTGAACGCCCCGAACGGAAAATTAGATAATATTTTGGCTTTGCTGCCCGGAATGCGGAGTCCCACTGTCCTGCCGTTGGCCCAAAAAGACTGGAGCTCGGTACACACCGTGTTGAACAAGGACAAGTTTTGGGAGGTGATCCACGAGCTGAAGGAAGCCGGGGCGGAAGGAATTTTGGTCTGTCCCATCGAGAAAATGGTGTTATAAATTAATAGTACGAGGTAAGAATTACGGGATGCGATAAACGCAAATTTTTAGGTAGGTATCGAATCGGTAAGACAATATGAAAAAAATATACAATCCACCTAGGACAGATTGGAAGGACCTTTTAAGACGTCCGACCCGGACCGTTGCCGATATCGAGATGCAAGTAACTACTATTTTTGGGGAGGTGGAACAGAATGGAGACCGGGCCTTGATAAAATATACTGAGCGGTTCGATAAGGTTGACCTCGATAGAATCAAGGTGCCGGAAACAGATATTACAGCCGCTGAAAAGGAAGTTTCCGACGAATTAAAGCAGGCCATACAATTGGCCAAAATGAATATTGAAAGCTTTCACAAAGCGCAAATAACGGATAAAGTCGAGGTGGAAACGACAAGGGGAGTCCAATGTTGGCAGGAAAAGCGGCCGATTCAAAAAGTGGGCCTCTATATTCCCGGCGGTACCGCCCCGTTGTTCTCTACCATTTTGATGCTGGCCGTTCCCGCGGCAATCGCCGGATGTCGGGATGTGGTGTTATGCTCGCCGCCGAACCGGGAGGGAAAAATACATCCCGCCATTCTGTACACTGCGCGTCTTTGTGGCGTAGAGGATATATTCAAGGTCGGGGGCATTCAGGCCATCGCGGGCATGACCTTTGGTACCGAAAGCATCCCACAGGTCTATAAAATATTCGGACCCGGGAACCAATACGTAACCGTGGCGAAGCAGATGGCCACAAAATACGGGGTGGCCATCGACATGCCGGCGGGTCCGAGTGAGCTTTTGGTCGTTGCCGACGATACCGCCGATGCGTCATTTGTGGCATCCGACCTATTGAGCCAAGCTGAGCACGGTGCCGATAGTCAGGTGATTTTGGTATCTACATCCAAAGCTTTGATACAAGAGGTAGAAAAGGAGGTAGAAATGCAGATTAAAGCACTGCCAAGGCAAGAAATAGCACAAAAGGCCATAGCTAACAGTAAATTGATTCATGTAGCCGATGACCGCATTGCCATCGACCTAATCAATGCGTACGGACCCGAACACTTTATTGTTTGCGTCGGGAACGCGGACTTTTACGTGGACAATATTATGAACGCGGGCTCGATATTTATCGGTAATTACACCCCTGAGAGTGCGGGCGATTATGCGTCGGGCACCAATCATACTTTGCCGACCAATGGCTACGCCAAGCAGTACAGTGGGGTCAATTTGGACAGTTTTATGAAAAGCATGAGTTTTCAAAAGGTGTCCAAGGAGGGCATTAAGAACATTGGTCCCGCAATAGAGCTTATGGCAGCAGCGGAGGGTCTTGAGGCCCATAAGAATGCGGTGACGCTGCGGTTGGCGAAATTGAAAGGGTAAGGCCAGCCAGCGCTAGATAGAGCAAGACCAGGCAGTAGGGCTTGCTTTCCATCAGGTCTGGTGCATTCAAGTCGAGTATATCTGCTTCGTTCGAGACGAGCGCAGTCAGGTCGGGCCTCTCGAGACAGGCTCAGTCAGGTCGAGCGCAGTCGAGACATCAACCCAGGGCCGGCCCGTATCCTTGAAAAAATTTTTGAAATACGAATATCGAAATGAATTTCAACTTAAATAAAGTTACCCGAGAAAATCTAAAGAAGCTAAAGCCCTATTCTTCGGCCCGGGACGAATACGTGGCCGATGGGTCGCCTATGGTGTTCTTGGATGCCAACGAAAATCCCTTTGAAAATGGGGTAAACCGGTATCCCGACCCCCGGCAACGGCGTTTGAAGTCCGCTTTGGCCCAACAGAAGGATATTTCCATCGAAAACATGCTGTTAGGGAACGGCAGCGACGAGGTACTCGACCTGATTTTTCGTGCATTCTGTGAACCGCAGCGGGACAACATCGTTACCCTGCCGCCCACCTACGGAATGTACAAGGTACTTGCCGGAATCAATGCCATTGAAAATAGGGAAGTGTTGTTGACCGAGAACTTTCAACCTGATGTGGAGTCCATTTTAAAGACGGTGGATTCCAACTCCAAATTACTATTTCTCTGTTCCCCGAACAACCCGACCGGCAACAGCTTTTCCGAGGAAAAGATCATCCGATTGCTGCAGGGCTTTCAAGGCTTGGTCGTAATCGATGAGGCCTATATCGATTTTTCAACGGGTACAAGCTGGGCGAAGAAACTTCAAGAACATCCTAATTTGATAGTTACCCAAACTCTCTCCAAAGCCTACGGCCTAGCGGGGATTCGCTTGGGAATCTGTATCGCATCCGAAGATATCATTTCCATTCTCCATAAAATCAAACCGCCCTATAACATCAATGAACTGACCCAAAAGCGGGCCCTGAAAAGATTGGAGGGCGCGGCAAGGATAAGGCTTGAAATTTCGGAAATACTAAACCAGAAAAAACTGCTCTTAAAGGGATTGAAACACGTGAAATTCATCGAGAAAATCTATCCTTCGGATGCCAATTTCGTGCTGGTAAAAGTAGATGACGCCGACAAGAGGTACCAACAGCTTTTGGATATGGGAATTGTAACGAGAAACCGCAGTAACCAACCCCTTTGCGAGAACACCTTACGCTTTACCATCGGTACGCCCGATGAAAACATCAAGCTGGTCATGGCCCTAAAGGAAATAAATTAGAAGAAATGAAGACGCCGGAAAAACACAATTCTAATCACTCCGAGTCCCAAAAGGCACCTCGGAAAGTACTTTTTATCGACAGGGACGGTACCCTGATCAAGGAAACCGACGACGAGCAGATCGACGGGTTCGAAAAGATGATTTTTTACCCAAAGGTCTTTACGTTTTTGGGTAAAATTGCCAATGAAATGGATTATGAGCTGGTCATGATTACAAATCAGGACGGATTGGGTACCGATGCCTTTCCCGAAGATACGTTCTGGCCCGTACATAATTTTATTATGAAATCCTTCGAAAACGAAGGGGTGGTGTTCGATAAGGTTTTTATTGACAGGACGTTTCCCCACGAAAATGCGGATACGCGTAAACCGGGAACAGGCCTGTTGACGGAGTATTTTTCCGAAGCCTACGATTTAGTGAACTCCTTTGTCATTGGCGATCGTTTGACCGATATAGAACTGGCGAAGAACCTAGGGGCAAAAGGCATCTTTATCGACGATAATACAAATCTGGGCACTGAGGAAGTCTCCCTAAAAAGAGAAGAACTCGATGCGGCCATCGCCTTGGAAACCAATGATTGGGAAAAAATATACACGTTTCTGAAATTGGCCGACCGGGTTTCACAAATCCAAAGGAAAACTAACGAGACCGATATTCATATCAAGGTAAACGTGGACGGAACCGGTAAAAGCGACATCAAGACCGGCTTGGCCTTTTTCGACCACATGCTGGATCAACTCGCACGGCACGGACAAATGGATATCACGATTCGATGCGACGGTGATCTGGAGGTCGATGAACACCATACGATAGAGGATACGGCAATCGCCTTGGGCGAAGTATTTCACAAGGCCCTTGGTGACAAACTGGGCATCGAGCGCTATGGGTTTTGCCTGCCAATGGACGATTGTCTGGCCCAGGTCGCCATTGATTTCGGAGGTCGAAACTGGCTGGTCTGGGAGGCGGATTTCAAAAGGGAGAAAATTGGGGATATGCCCACCGAAATGTTCCAACATTTCTTTAAATCCTTTACCGACGGCGCCAAGGCCAATTTAAATATCAAGGCCGAGGGCATCAACGAACACCATAAAATCGAGGCCATTTTTAAGGCCTTCGCAAAAGCCATAAAAATGGCGGTCAAAAGGGATTCGGAAAAGATGATACTGCCAAGTACGAAGGGCGTCCTATAGTAGTAAGTAGTGGGTATTAAGTATTAAGTACGGTGTGTAGAGTTCTGAAAACTTTATAACTATCAGTATGTCCATAAGTTTGCATTAAATCTCCGAACGTCTTGGCTTCATCCCCAAATTTTATACATAATACTCAGTACTAAGTACTCAATACTAGCAAAAAAATGAGAATCGTAATTATAAACTACGGCGCGGGGAACATCCAAAGTATTAAGTTCGCTATAAAGCGGCTTGGATACGAGGCTGTGCTGAGTAACGATGCCGAAGAGATCGAGCGGGCCGAAAGGGTCATATTTCCCGGAGTAGGGGAGGCTGGAAGCGCCTTTTCAAAACTACGCGAGAGTGGTCTGGATACGGTAATTCCATATTTAAAGCAACCGGTGTTGGGTATTTGTCTGGGCATGCAGTTGATGTGCAAGGCTTCCGAGGAAGGGGATACCACCGCACTGGGTATTTTTAACGTTGATGTTTTGAGGTTTTCTGACAGGCTCAAAGTGCCCCAAATCGGATGGAACCAAATTTCCAATCTAAAAACGGGACTTTTCACGGGGATTCCGGAGAACGAACATATTTATATGGTTCACAGTTTTTATGCCCCGGTCTGCAATGAAACCATCGCGGAATCGGAATACGGATCCACCTACAGCGCCGCATTGCAAAAAGATAATTTTTACGGAACCCAGTTCCACCCAGAGAAAAGCGGCGATATCGGAGCGAAAATATTGGAGAATTTTTTGAAACTTTGGGGATGAAATACGAATTACGAAATATGAAACATGAATTGCGGATCTGGAAATTGGAAGTTTAAAAATGAGGGATTTAAGTAAAGGACGCAGAAATTTGCGCTTGACTGTAAGTATTTGTATTCTAAAATCCCTAATGCGCGGGAATATAATGCATTTGTAATTTAATTGATAATCAGTACTAGTTCCATGGGTGCCAGTGAACAACAGTTTCCGATTTCGTATTTCTAGTTTCAAATCTCTAATTTTCAAAAATGAGAATAATCCCTGCAATAGACATCATCGACGGCAAGTGCGTAAGGCTTTCAAAAGGCGACTACGATACCAAAAAGGTATACAATGAAAATCCGCTGGAAGTTGCCAAGGAATTTGAGGCCCATGGCATTCAACATTTGCATCTTGTAGATTTGGATGGCGCTAAATCCAAACACATCGTCAACCATGGGATCTTGGAGCAGATTGCCTCCAAAACTAGCTTGAAAATCGATTTTGGCGGGGGACTAAAATCCGACGAAGACCTACATATCGCATTTGAAAGTGGAGCTGTACAGATTACCGGTGGAAGCATTGCGGTAAAGGATAGCGATACCTTCTTGAGATGGATCGAAAGATACGGGGCCAATAGGATTATCTTGGGGGCGGATGCGAAGGATGAAAAGGTAGCCGTCTCGGGGTGGCAGGAAGAATCATCGGAAGAGCTTATTCCCTTTATCCGCTCCTATCAAAAAAAAGGAATCCGATATGTAATATGTACCGATATTGCCAAAGATGGGATGTTGGAAGGCCCGTCTTTCGAACTGTACAAAAAGATATTAGCGTCCGTACGAGCCCCTCGATCAGGCCCGGCACAGGGGCAGTCGGGAACAAATAAGGATAGCTCGAGCTCCCTTGAAGCGACGTCAGCTTTGAACTTGATTGCTTCGGGCGGGATATCCACTTTTGACGAACTTCCCAAACTTATGGCAATAGGCTGTGAGGGTACGATTATCGGCAAAGCGATTTACGAAAACAGGATATCGTTGAAACAGCTTGAAGAATTTATTATAACTAGTAGTTAGTACCTAGTATTAAGTACAATGTATTTTATGCTTTGGGGCGTTTTGAATAACTGGTACTTGAAGGCAGTCTAGAGGGTTTATCAGAACAGATTATTACCAGCTCAATAATAGCGTAAGAAGACAATTTTTAAGGATCAATGCTGAAATTACGAAACAAAAATGATCAGATAGAATCCCATAAACCCTACTTAATACTCAATACTGAATACTCAATACTACATAATGCTCGCAAAAAGAATCATTCCCTGTTTGGATATTAAAGACGGCCGCACGGTAAAAGGCGTTAATTTCGTGGATCTGCGCGATGCGGGAGATCCGGTGGAATTGGCGGAAATCTACAGTAGGGAAGGGGCCGATGAACTCGTTTTTCTGGATATTTCGGCAACGGAGCAAAAGCGAAAGACCCTGGCGGAATTGGTATATCATGTGGCGGAAAAAATCAATATTCCTTTTACCGTCGGCGGGGGTATTTCTTCGGTGGAAGATGTTGACGTGCTTTTGCAAAACGGGGCGGATAAGGTCTCCATCAATTCCTCGGCGGTAAAGAATCCCCAGTTAATCAATGATTTGGTGGCAAAATTCGGGTCACAATGTATCGTAGTGGCCATCGACGCCAAACAGGTCGATGGCGAATGGATGGTGCACTTGGTCGGGGGCAAAGTACCTACGGAACGTAAGCTTTTCGAGTGGGCCAAGGAAGTCGAGGCACGCGGTGCCGGGGAAATCCTTTTTACTTCCATGGACCATGACGGTACCAAGGCCGGATTCGCCAACGAGGCTTTGGCCAGGTTATCAACGGAACTGAACATTCCGATCATCGCTTCTGGAGGGGCTGGAAACACAGCGCATTTTGTCGATACTTTTACGAGAGGTAAAGCCGATGCCGCCTTAGCTGCTAGTGTGTTCCATTTTAAGGAGATTAAAATCAAGGAACTAAAAGAAAATTTACGGGAAAACAACATTCCCGTACGATTGTAAAACCAGGAGGATTGTCATCCCGAATGCCCTGAAAGATTGTCTCAGGAAGGTCAGCCCCCAAGATTCAGTCTGGAGGGCCGTCGAGGGCTTAGGAACACAAACAACGCTAACGATAAAAGAGTCATCCCAAGCGCATTCGAGAGTTCATACGCCTTAATTATGATGGAATCAAATGATTAAGAAATGTCATACCGAGCGCAGTCGAGGACTTAAGAACACGAACAACCCACAAGAATTAGAAAGATATGAAAGTTGATTTCAACAAAAATCCAGACGGTCTGGTCCCCGCCATCGTGCAAGATGCTAGCACCAAGAATGTTCTCATGCTTGGCTATATGAACGAAGCGGCGCTAATAAAAACGCAGGACACCAAAAAGGTCACCTTTTTCAGCCGCTCTAAACAGCGATTATGGACAAAGGGAGAAGAGAGCGGGAATTTCCTGAACCTTGTCAATATTAAAAATGACTGCGACCATGACAGCCTCCTGGTATCAGTCCGGCCCGAAGGTCCAACCTGCCACACCGGAAGCGATACGTGCTGGAATGAAGAAAACAGCTCAAATTTTGGATTTCTGTCCCAATTAGAAGATATTATTGAACAGCGACGCACCTCCGCCGACGGCAAACAATCGTACGTGGCCTCCCTCTTCGAGAAAGGCATCAACAAAATCGCGCAAAAAGTAGGGGAAGAGGCCGTTGAAACGGTCATAGAGGCTAAAGACGACAATGACGCCCTTTTTTTATACGAAAGCGCGGATTTGTTGTTCCACTATTTGGTCCTGCTAAGGGCCAAAGGCTTTTCCTTACACGACATCGAAGCGGAATTGCAAAAAAGGCACCGGTAAAAGTCCACTGACCTACGGTTCAAGCTCCACATTACAAACCCCGCCCGCTACGGTCACCCCAAAACATTTTACTTAAGATGCTTGCCTGCTTAGAAGCCTAAAAAGAGTTTCTGTCACCTTGAGCGCAGTCGAAAGGTCAAACCAAAACGTCTCGACTGCGCTCGACGTGACTCTTTTGATTCAAATTGATTACGTGTTCTTCTGGACAAGCATTTTGTACTCAATACGCACTACTCAATACTATCCGCCCCACCAAACGACAAACAACTTCTCGATTTTAGTATCCGATTTCCGCATCCAGACCATGGGAGCGTTCTCTTTAAGCATCCGAAGGTTGATATCCATTAAAACGGCATAATGCGACTGCCACGTCACGTTGTTATGCGGCGGTACTACCCATTCGGATTTATAGGGAATGTAAAAGGAATAGTCTTTGAATCGCTCCGAACCAAAATCATCAAAGCCGATCCAATATCCAGAGATGCAGGCTTTGTTCAAAGGACGGATATGAACTTCCCCATTTCCATAAGGCACGAACAATTGTGACTTAAAGCAGCACTGGTGCTCTGTTTTTCCGAGGTCGATTCCCTTTTGTCGGAGTGCCTCCCTGCCTTCTGCGGTGTGTAAAAGCGGAAACTGCCGCTGCTTGATCTTTTCTATTTTCGTAAAGAACATATCACGTCGGTTCGGGCCCATTAGCTGATGTACGGGTTCCGAGATGGCCGTATCGATAATGTAAAATTTGTAGGTGAGTTCTATGTGCAACAGCTTTCCTGTTTCTGTTTCCCGTAGAATGAAATCGATTTCCCCGATGGTCCGGTTATTGGACTTAATGGCTAGATTGTGTAGGAGGATTTTGAAATCAGCGGAGGACTTGATCAACTGGTTGAAAACATGTTCCATTTGATGTCCCAGTCGAATGCGTTTTGGAATGGGTTTGGGGCTAAAATAGGACAGATCGATTTTGGGAAATTCGAACTGCCGTATCCCGAACTGCTCTTTGATCCATAGGGGCGGCGTGGCGAGAAAGCCTTCTATCTGTTTTTCTAACTTCATTTTTACTACCAATGGCTGCGACCTCTTCCGCAGTGAGTCCCACAAATTTACACCAAACTTACAATGCTTCGAACGGATGGACCCTGATTCGTGTTCAGCAGACTGCTTTAATAAATGCGAATTTTGGATACTATTCCGATGTGGAACATTATTCTCGACGGGCATTGGTTATGTCGAGCTTCCTTGAAGCGTTAAGTTTTCCTAAAAACTGTTTTGTTCGGTTCAAATTGTCTTATTTTTAAGCTATGGCTATGAATATGAGAAAAGGGTTCCGGTTCGCTCCCTATGAAGCACCGGACCAGACTCCCTTTGAAAAACTTTTTGATATTTTTCAAGAACTGATCACGCACACCTCGGGTGACTTTGATGAGACTATCGACTGGTTGCGGGAATTGGACGAAGAGTATGAGCTTACCGACGACGATTATACGATTGACGATTTTATCGAAGACTTGAAGGCCAAGGGCTACATCCGTCAGGAATTTGAGGATGGTGGTGGACAAATGGGCGAGGGGGAAGAAGGCGACGAAGGCGAAGGCGGCGGCAAGGGAAACATCTCGATTACCGCCAAAATGGAACGTATCATCCGCCAGCGTGCGTTGGACCAAATTTTCGGAAAAATCAAACGCAGTGGTTCCGGAAACCACAAGACCGGAAAATCCGGCCAGGGAGACGAGCATACCGGGGAGTTGCGGGAATATCGTTATGGCGACGGGTTGGAACACATATCCATGACCGAGAGTCTTAAAAATGCCCAGATCAACCACGGTATTGGGAACTTTAACCTGAGCGAAGAGGATCTTGTGGTCGAAGATACCGAGTACAAGGCCCAGATGAGTACGGTGCTGATGATCGATATCAGCCACAGCATGATCCTCTATGGTGAGGATCGGATCACGCCCGCCAAAAAAGTGGCGATGGCTTTGGCGGAATTGATTACGACCCGATATCCCAAGGACACCTTGGACGTCTTGGTCTTCGGCAACGACGCCTGGCCTATCTCCATCAAAGAGCTGCCCTACCTTAAGGTCGGTCCCTATCACACCAATACGGTAGCGGGACTGCAATTGGCCATGGACATGCTTCGACGGAAGCGGAATACCAACAAACAGATTTTTATGATCACGGACGGGAAACCGAGTTGTTTGCGACTGCCCGATGGCAATTATTACAAAAACAGTGTGGGGCTGGACGAGTACATCATTGAAAAGTGTTATAACATGGCCCGTCAGGCCCGGAAGCTGCACATCCCCATAACGACTTTTATGATTGCCCAAGACCCATACCTGATGCAGTTTATCCGCCATTTTACCGAGGCCAATAAGGGCAAGGCCTTTTTTACGGGACTAAAGGGGTTGGGCGAGATGATTTTTGAGGATTATGAGAATAATCGGAGGAAAAGGTTGAAATAGGAAATGGAAAAAAGAACAGGGAGGTGAGAGCACAGACGGATGACGAATGGCGGGTGACCGAAGTTCGATGGGGAGGAGAGTAGAGAGCAGAGTCGGATGGCGCGCTAGCAAAGAATAAAGAGGAGAGACCGATTTTTGATGATTGGAGAAGAGAGCAAAGAGGATCAAGTACCATGATAAAAAAGTCTTGCCCGTCTGAACGGGTGCGGGAATCGGTGACAAGGATAGCATCGAGATAGAATGCTACCCGCTTACAGTGCAAAGTGAAAAAGAAAAAAGAATAAACAAAAAAATGAATTTGAACCACAAAGAAATCAAGTCCCTCGGCGGACTAAAGGCCGCGGGCTATCAAACCAAAAGCATCAAGGATGAACTCCGTGACAATCTTCGGGAGAAAATCAAAAAGGGGGAAAGTACCTTTGAGGGCGTCTGGGGTTATGACGACTCTGTAGTTCCCGAATTGGAACGCGCCATTTTATCCCGCCACAATATCAATTTATTGGGATTGCGAGGCCAGGCCAAAACACGCTTGGCAAGGCTCATGGTACATTTGTTGGATGAATACATCCCCGTGGTCGAAGGCTCCGAAATCAACGATGATCCCTTGCGGCCGATGTCCCGATATGCGATGGAGCTCATCAAGGAAAAAGGAGACGAAACGCCCATTTCCTGGTTACACCGCGATGAACGCTTTTCTGAGAAGCTGGCCACGCCCGACGTGACCGTAGCCGACCTGATCGGTGACGTGGATCCCATAAAGGCCGCCAATTTCAAACTGTCCTACGCCGACGATCGGGTCATTCACTTCGGAATGATTCCCCGGGCCAACCGCTGCATCTTTGTGATAAATGAGCTGCCAGATCTCCAGGCCCGTATTCAGGTATCCCTCTTTAATATTTTGGAAGAAGGCGATATCCAGATCCGTGGGTTCAAGCTGCGATTGCCCCTGGATATCCAATTTGTCTTTACGGCCAATCCGGAGGACTATACCAACCGAGGGAGTATCGTGACGCCATTAAAGGACAGGATAGGGTCCCAAATCCTGACCCATTATCCCGATGACATCGCGACCGCGCGTAAAATTACCGAACAGGAGTCCAATCTTGACCTACGCCAATCCGATCTCGTCGATGTACCGGAAATTGCTAAAGACCTTTTGGAGCAAATTAGTTTCGAGGCACGGAATAGCGAATATGTCGATGCCAAAAGCGGGGTCAGCGCGCGGACCAGTATAACCGCATTTGAAAACCTATTGAGTACCGCAGAGCGCAGGGCGTTGTTGACCGGGGCCGATAAAACCACGCTACGATTGAGCGACTTCTTAGGCGTAGTGCCCGCTATCACCGGAAAAATAGAGTTGGTCTATGAGGGAGAGCAGGAAGGGGCGGACGGGGTCGCCGCCATTTTGATCGAAGACGCCGTGAAGTCTCTTTTCCCGCTATATTTCCCCAAAATAGAAAAGCTGCAAAAGAAAGATGCAGAAACTCCTTACGATGAGCTGGTCCACTGGTTTTTTCAGGGCGAAGGCTTCGACCTACTCGATGACTTTACCGATGAGGAGTACAAAAGGGCGCTGGATCGGATTCCGGAACTGGACCTATTGATCAAAAGATACCAACCCGATTTCCCCCAAAGCGATGTGTATTTCTTGAAGGAATTGGTACTCTGGGGCCTGGTCGCCCATCAGAAATTGAGCAAAAATCGCTTTTCAGAAGGCTATCAGTTCAAAGATCTGTACGGAAGTTTCATCAGTGGACTGTAGATAGCATTACTAGTTCAAGACGGGACGTTGTGAGTTGAAATATGTGGCTCTTGCATGAGGTTCAGCGCTAACAATGCTTTCTAGGTGCCCTTTATTCCCAAGAATCGATATGCTGGCCCATTGTGTCCAAATTATATTCCCCCACCAGTCTCTTTCGGTAGTGAACAGCCAATAAGGTAAGTGCCAAAAGAAGTACGTGTAGCACTAAAATTAGGCCACCGAGCGGTAAAAACGAGCCGGGAAGCACATAATTGGAAAATTCCTCATAGGTCGCAATCGTATAGATGATTTCTACGGTTTTGAACAGATAGATTAAAAATGCGGCATAGAGCATATATTCTATGGTCCGCATCGGGGCATCGGTCATTTCATCTTCCTCTATTTTAAATTTCAGGACATATAGAAAGATAAAATGGACAAGAGTGGCAATAGGAAAAATATAGTTGTCCGCTTTAAGGAAATAAAATGTGCCCGTGTATAATCCGTAAAAATCAAATACGATTAATAAGGCCAACACTGCGATGGAGATAGAGATGGTGGCCCTCCAAGAGATAATTTTAGAAATAGAGTCCATAAGTAAAATTTTAGAAACGTTCGGTACGGTTCAATTCTGTTTATGATGTAGTAAAAAACGGCATTGTTTCGGAGTTTATTCCATAAATTCGGCAAAACACATATTTTATGGTTCATCTATGTATAGACCAGCCCATCGTTTCGGAAATACCAGGTTACTTACAACCCTTTGCAGATCTAAGGGTGCTTCGGATGAGGGCACTAGCTGAAAAAATACGGATTACATGAGCAAGGAACGGCATGCCTATTTAATTCGCCTTCAATATTTGGGATTTCGGTATAGCGGATGGCAAATACAGCCCGAACACCTGACGGTGGAAGGGATGCTGACGAAAACCTTGAAATATGTATTGCCGGAAGGAACGGATTTCAAAATACTGGGTGCGGGACGAACCGACGCCAAGGTATCAGCTCTAAACGCGGCTTTCGAACTTTTAATACACCGCCCCATCGACGATTTTGAGGACTTACTCGCCATCTTGAACACAAATTTACCGCCCGATATTCGGATACTATCCATAAAACCCAGCTCCGATAAATTCAATATCATCAAGGATGCAAAAAATAAGCAATACGTCTATCTGTTCTCTTTCGGAGGTAAAAACCATCCGTTCTGTGCTCCGTTTCTGGCCAGTATTCAAGAAAATTTAGATTTGGGATTGATGAAAAAGGCAGCACGGATTTTTGAGGGTACCCACGATTTTGCGAATTATACGGTGAAGGAAAAAAGAAATTCGAATACCATAAGAACCATAAGCTCGTGTAGGTTGGGCGAGAACGAGTTGTTGACCGCCAGTTTCTTCCCCAAAAGAAGCTATCTCTTAACTGTGGAAGGCCCGGGTTTTCTTCGTTATCAAATTCGAATGATCATGGGAGCCCTGATTCAGTTGGGAAGAGGGGGGCTCAGCCTACAGGATATCAAAGTTTCGCTCCAAGAAGGTACGGTTTTCCCCTTAAGCTATATTGCCCCAGGTTCCGGACTGTTATTGAATCATTTGGATTTCGGGCCGGCAGGGGACGGATTTCTCGAAAAATAAACGGCAATATCACCACAATGTTCTGCAATCTATGGCTTGTCCTGAACGATATACCCTAAATTCCAGATAAATTTCAGCTAACTTTAGCATAACGGAATCGCTATCTTAACGGCGTTCATCCTATATTTTTTTATCCCAAGTAACGACCCCTTGAAATACCGGCCATGAGAAGAAGAAAAACAATAAAGAAAATCATTCCGAAAATGCCTTCCCGCTATCAGAAAAAAAAAGGGAAAGCGCCGGGTACCATTACGTACATGGGGCGTAGGGAGAACCTCGAAAGCGTCGTGAATGTCTTGGAGTACAATGAGGATGAGTTCAACTTACACGCCCCGGCAAATATTGACGAAATTGTCGCCCATAAAGCCCCACCGCTGGTCTCGTGGATAGATATCGTCGGTCTTAGCGACGAGGTTTTCATAGAAAAAGTGGGCAACCGTTTCGGCCTGAACTCCCTTGTGATGGAAGATATCGTGAATACCCATCAACGCCCCAAAATCGACGAATACGAGCCACATATTTTTGGAGTTTTTAAAATGCTATATATCAACGAAAGCGGCGAGTTGATCGGGGAACATGTCGCACTGGTACTCTTGGAAAACGCAGTGCTTGTGTTTCAGGAACTGGAAGATGACGTTTTCAAGGGGGTGCGCGACAGGGTTCGAAGAAAGGTGGGACGCATCCGTTCCCGGGGTTCCGACTATCTCTTTTTTGCGCTACTCGATGCCATAGTGGACAATTATTTTGCGGTACTCGAATATTTAAACGACAAAATCGAGGTTTTGGAAGAATCCGTTTATGCTGACCCAAGTCCCGATGTGGCCCAAAAAATCCAAGAATTAAAAAAGGAGGTGCTACGGGTAAGGCGCTGGATCTATCCCGTTAAGGAATTGGTCAGTAGGCTTATCGACACTGACCACCCCTTGATTGCCAAGCAGACCAAAATCTTTCTTAGGGACGTTCTCGATCACGCAGTGGAGGTCAATGAAAGCTTACAGATTTACAGGGAAATGTCGATGAGCCTTATGGAAATGTATATGAGCAACATGAGCAATAAAATGAACGAAGTCATGAAGGTCTTGACCATAATGGCTTCCATTTTCATACCCTTGACCTTTATTGCCGGTATATACGGAATGAATTTCGACCATATGCCGGAGTTACACTGGGAGTATGGGTATTATGTGGTGTGGGGGGTAATGCTACTTCTCTTTGTTGGGATGCTCGTCTACTTTAAAAGAAAAGGCTGGATTTGACCCGTATTACAGCTTTGACGGCTTACTGAAAAAGGTCGGACGATAGATACCGATCGCCCCGATCACAGATAATCGAAACGACGACCCCGCTTTCGAGCGTATCGACCAAACGTAATGCCGCTGCCGTGGCGCCCCCACTGCTCATTCCGGAAAAGATGCCTTCTTCCTTGGCCAGGCGCCTGGCCATGTCCATGGCCTCGTCCTGCGTCACTTCCAAGGTATTATCTACTTTACGGGCGTCGAATATCTTTGGCAGATACGCTTCCGGCCACTTCCGGATACCGGGAATGCTGGCGCCGTCTGTGGGTTGGACGCCTACGATCTGCACCTTCCCGTTTTTTTCTTTGAGAAAGGTCGAAACGCCCATAATCGTCCCGGTCGTACCCATGGCGGATACAAAATGGGTCACTTCGCCCTCGGTATCCCGCCAGATCTCGGGTCCTGTGGATTCATAGTGAGCCTTCCAGTTGTCATCGTTCGCGAATTGGTTGAAAGAGATAAAGCCTTCGTTTTTGACCTTTTCCTCTGCATAATCCCTCGCGCCTTCAATGCCCACATCAACAGAAGTCAGGGTGACTGTCGCCCCGTAGGCCCTCATGGTCTGTATCCTCTCCTTAGTGCTGTTCTCGGGCATTACGAGCTCTATGTTCAATCCGAAACTACCGGCAATCATGGCCAAGGCGATGCCTGTATTTCCGCTCGTGGCTTCGATAAGCTTGGAGTTTCGGTCGAAATCCCCGCGATCTAATCCACTTTTAATCATATTTAGCGCGGCCCTGTCTTTCACACTGCCGCCGGGGTTATGTCCCTCAAGCTTGAAAAGTAATTTGACGTTCGGATTCGTATTTAGGGTACGGGATTCGACCAGCGGCGTATGACCGATCAGGTCGAGAATTGATTTAGGCATTGGACAGTGGTTTTATCTTTATTTCAGGGGTATGGAAAACAGTGGAGTTTTTTGGCACCGAGTCGGTCAACCAGGCGTTGCCTCCGATAACGGAATTTTCACCGATGACCGTATCCCCGCCCAAAATGGTGGCACTGGCGTAAATCGTAACGTTATCCTCGATGGTCGGATGCCGCTTCGTCTTATGCAGGTGTTTGGCAACGTAGAGTCCGCCCAGCGTAACCCCCTGATAAATTTTGACATGATTTTTGACGATTGCCGTCTCCCCGATGACGATACCCGTTCCATGGTCGATATGGAACGAATCCCCGATCTGTGCCCCGGGATTGATATCTATGCCCGTCTGTCGATGGGCGCACTCGGTCATCAAACGCGGCACTAATGGAAAGCCTTCTTTATACAGTTCGTGCGCCAATCGATATATGGCTATGGCGTAGAAACCGGGGTAGGCCATATATACCTCCTCAATGGATTGGGAAGCCGGGTCACAATTGACCGTAGCCTCGGCATCGAGGTTCAAACGTCGCAGGATTTCGGGTAGCTTCTCGACATAAGAGGTCCATATTTTCTTGCAGGATTTGTCCACATCCCAACAGGCCAGATCTACCAAAGCGTCGAATTGGCTTTCCAGGCGGTCCAAGTTTTTGGCAACCTCGGTATCTATGTCGAAAAGGGTATAAAAAAGGTCCTTGGTGAAGGCTTCGGTTTTTTCCTTTAAAATATACCTTAGGTTCGGCTGCTTCTTGTGCTCGTTTATTTTCTCTATAATCGCTTTTTGGGTCATGTTTGGAAATTGTGCCTCAAAATTAACCATAAATTCGGATGCACTCCGCCTTCAATGCTTAACTTTAAGGCAAAAAGCTATTAAATCACAGGATTTCAAACGAATGTTACACCCCACAATTACCAAAGAGGCCCTTCATTTTTTGACCAGGCTTAAAAAAAATAACAATAGGGACTGGTTTACCGAGCATAAATCGGAGTTTAAACGTCATGAAAGCGACGTTAAGGATTTCTATACGTTAGTACTGGATAACTTGAAAGTCCACGATCAAATCGATAAGATGAAGCTATTCCGGATTTATAGGGATGTCCGTTTTTCCAAGGATAAAACGCCCTACAAATCCCATTTCGCTTGCTCGTTCCATCGGATGGGTGCCGAAAACAGGGGAGGTTATTACGTGCGCATTAAACCTGGCGACACCTTTATCGCAGCGGGATTTTGGGGCCCCGACAAAGAGGACCTTTTAAGAATACGAAAGGAATTTGAACTGGACGCTTCCGAATTTCGTGAAATCGTCAATGAACAATCCTTCACGAACCTTTGGGGAGAGTTACAGGGCGATGCAGTGAAGACGGCGCCACGGGGTTTCGATAAGGCCCACGAGAACATCGACCTGATTCGGCGCAAACAATTTATTTTCCGAAGAGACTTCTCGGACGAAGAAGTACTATCTCCTACATTTCTTGAAGAAATCGATCGATCGTACAAAGCCATTCGGCCCTATTTTGATTTTATGAGCGAGGTGTTGACCACGGACCTGAACGGGGAATCTTTGTTGAGCTGAACAACAAATATGTGGGAAAAAGCACATGAATATCCTTATATTCCAATTAAACGAATACATTCATGAAGACATCTACAAATCCTTATAATGGAAAGCAACTGCATATATTCAATGAATTGGATGACAGCGAATTGAGTAAAAAGATTGAAGTAGCACATCAAAGGTTTCAAATTTGGAAACGGACTTCTTTCGTTGAACGCTCGAGGCTCATGCTCAAAGTTGCCGAAGAACTCAAAACAAATACGGATACGTATGCCAAAACCATTACCCAAGAAATGGGCAAACCCATTTCCCAAGCCCGCGCGGAGGTAGAAAAGTGTGCTTGGGTTTGTGAATATTACGCTGAAAACGCTGAAGAACAGCTTCAAGATGAAATTGTCGAAACGGATGCGGAAAAGAGCTACGTCAGCTATGAGCCATTAGGGGTGGTGTTGGCGGTTATGCCATGGAACTATCCGTTTTGGCAAGTTTTCCGTTTTGCGGCGCCCAATCTAATTGCCGGGAATGTGGGTGTATTGAAACATGCCTCGAACGTGATGCAATCCGCGGAAATGATAGAACGACTTTTTAACAAGGCCGGTTTTCCGAAAGGCTGTTTCCAGAATCTTGTCATCGGCAGTGAGAAGATTCCATCCGTTCTCGAGAACGACAATGTCAGGGCGGTCACCTTGACCGGCAGCAAGCCCGCAGGGGCAGCCGTGGCCTCGAAGGCAGGAGAGCACATTAAAAAAACCGTACTCGAACTGGGTGGAAGCAACGCCCTCATTGTCTTTGCCGATGCCGATATGGATACGGAGGTGGATACCTGCGTTAAAGCGCGTTTTCAGAATACCGGACAAAGTTGTATCGCTGGGAAACGACTTTTAGTACAGGAGGATATAGCTGATGACTTCAAGCAAAGGTTTATTGATAAAATAAAGGAACTTAAAAGTGGGGACCCGATGGATGGGGACACTTATATAGGAGTTTTGGCTCGCGAAGATCTGGCCGAGGATGTCGAGAAGCAGGTCCAGGATTCCATCAACATGGGTGCAACGCTGGAAATCGGCGGAAAACGTAAGGGAACGTATTACGAGCCGACCGTACTATCGGAAGTGACCCCGGAAATGCCAATGTTCAAGGAAGAAACCTTCGGCCCGGCCATTGGGATTACTACCTTTACCTCGGACGAAGAAGCCGTCGAACTCTCCAACGATTCCGCTTTTGGTCTGGGAGTGTCCCTCTTTACGGAGGATGTACAAAGAGCAAAAAGGCTGGCGCCCCTTTTCGACGAAGGTGCCGTATTTGTCAACGAATTGGTGAAAAGTGATCCCAGGTTGCCTTTCGGAGGTATTAAAACCTCTGGCTACGGTCGAGAGCTTTCAGGGCACGGTATCAAGGAATTTATGAATAGAAAGACCCTTTATTTTAAATAGGACTGCGGTTTTAAACTGAACGGGCAGCCCTGCAAGTGGGTTCACTTATAGTGGTAGAAAAAGTTAAAAACACATAGCATATGAAATTCGGACAAGTAGATCGACCGGAAGTCGTGGATTTCAGTCTTCCCGAAGACCATCCCGACACCGCAGCGTTTTTATCGAACAATAAAGAAGATTTTCCGGTGAACGTACGCGTTGGGTGTGCCAAATGGAACCGGCAGGATTTGAAGAACTTTTATCCCCGGGGAACGAAGAATGAATTGAAATACTATTCCAGCCAGTTCAATAGCATCGAGCTGAACGCGACGTTCTATAGGATTTTCCCCCCGGAGCAATTTGAAAAATGGGCCTATACCACCCCCGATAACTTCAAGTTCTTCCCCAAACTGGTGCGCAATATCAGTCATTTAAGAAGGTTAAATGACAAGTCGTATCCCGTTGTGGACGAGTATCTTATAGGAGCTGCGAATCTTAAGGATAAGCTCGGAACACTCTTTCTTCAAATGCACAATAATTTCGGATCTAAAAATTGGGATAGGGTGGTGCGCTTCGTGGAATACTGGCCGAAGGAATTTCCTCTGGCGATGGAATTCCGGCATACGGATTGGTTCAATGATGAAAAGGTAGCCGAAGAGCTCTATCATCTATTACAGGAAAATGACATCGCCAACATCTTGGTCGATACCGCCGGCCGTAGAGACCTCTTGCATATGCGATTGACGAACAACGAAGCCTTTATCCGCTATGTCGGCGCCAATCACAAAAGCGACTACACTCGGTTGGACGAGTGGGTAGAACGTCTGATAGAATGGAAGGAAGCGGGCTTGACGAACATCAATTTCTTTGTGCACCAGAATGTGGAGCGGGAGTCCCCGCTTTTAGCTGCCTATTTTATTGAAAAATTGAACAAAAAACTGGGTACGGACCTTAATATTCCAAAAATGCTAGGAGGATAGGCAACAAGGGTGAAACTGCAAACGTCCGATGGTTATCCGAAAATGCCATCGAACCTGATCAAAGCACGTAACCCAGTGGTCATGGAACAGTTCCAATTCGTAATACACCAGGTAGCGCGCTGAACCACCTGACAAAGCGGGGCGACCGCAACCCCGGAATTGTGGATTTCGGTGCTTGGAATTTAGAATTTTTTCACATGTCCGCCATTTCCTGTTGTCCGCTGGCGACCGCTTGTACCTCATCCAGCACGCGCAATAGATTCCCGCCCCACAACTTGGCGATTTCCTCCTCAGAGTAGCCGCGTTCGACCAGGGCTAGGGTTACGTTGAAGGTTTCCGAAGCATCGGACCAGCCTTCGATACCGCCGCCCCCGTCAAAATCGGAACTGATACCGACATGATCGATACCGATCAAATCGACCATATAGTCGATATGATCCATCAAATCGGAAATGTCTACGGCCGGTGGGGCGTCTGGGTCGTTGACCGCCCTTTCTTCCGCCATTTTCACTACTGTCGGATAATTTTCAATAAAATCTTCTTTTTCCTGTTCCGTCAACCTGCCGAAGTCCGAACGCTTATACCAGGGGATGTCCAATGAATCGGCTATTTTTTGGCTAGCGCTATCCACATAGGCCCTACGCAGAGAATCTTTTTCCGTGTTCAGGTACGAAGAAAAGGCCACGGTCTGCACCACCCCTCCGTTTTTCTTGATCAGTTGTAGTTGTTCGTCGTCGAGGTTTCGGCTGTGGTCGCAAAGCGCACGGGCGGAGCTATGCGAGGCAATGATCGGCGCTTCGGTGAGTTCTATCGTCTGCAGCATCGATTCCTTCGATGGATGCGACACATCAATCATAATCCCTAGCCTATTCATCTCTTTTACAGCTTTTTTCCCTAATTCACTTAAACCATTATGTAGCCATGCATCATCTTCCTCTCCTGTATTGGAATCGCTGAATTGGCTATGTCCGTTATGGGAAAGGGAGATATATCGGGCGCCGAGGTCATAGTATTTTTCGAAGTTCGACATGTCCTCCCCTATAGGGTAGGCATTTTCAACCCCGATCATAGCCACCTTTTTTCCGTCCGCCACAATACGTCGAACATCCTCGGAAGTCAGGGCAAGCTCGATCCGGTCGGGAGCGATTTCATCAACAAGTCGATGTATCGCCTCGAACTTGGCCATCGCGTTTTCTTCGGCCTTGGCATACCCCTCCGCGGTAAGGGTGTTTTGCCCTGTATAAACGATCAACCAGCTCACGTCGAGGCCACCTTCTTCCATTTTGGGTAAATTGATCTGGGTCTCCAGACGCTGGGTATAGTTCGCGCTATCGGTAAAGTTTTTGACATTGATATCGTCATGGGTGTCGATCGTAATGGTTTGTTCGTGTATGCGTTCTGCCTTTGCATCAAGACTTTCTTCGGTATTCTTCTCGGTTTCCCTACAAGAGAATAAGGCTATAATTCCGAATAGGCAGATAAAATGCTTCATTTCCAGGTGCAATATTATGGTTAGACCAACAAATAAAGCCATTTGACAACAGATATGCCAGTATAGGTAACATTTAATTGTTCCGGCAAGTGTTTATAGGGATTTTTATCGTCCCAATCTCATAAACCCAAAGCATCCCAAATTGAAAACAAAACACTTTACGAATCTACAGCATCGTTTCGAGACCTCCCAACAGCAGCTGATTACCACAGACCTTGAACCTATTTTAGGGGAGTGCATGGGAGAAATGAGCCTTTTACGAGAGCTAATATCCCTCTTCAGGCTCAATGCCCTTGAATTTATCGGAGCGGCAAGAATACATTTGGACAATACCGACTTTAAGGCGTTGGCCCTGGCCGCCCATAAGATAAAAGCAGGATTGGCCATGATGCGAACGGACAGCCTTCACGCCATTGTTTGTCTTATTGAAAAGGAATGCTGCGGAGACCAAGACCCTAAGCACCTTCAGTTTCTCTACGATTGCTTCGTAGATGAGTTCCCGAGCGTAGAGACATCCATTGAGGTGGCCCTGGCCCAACTTGACCAATAATTCGGTAAGCATGGAGAGGAAACAGCTTCTATTGGCCGAAGATGATCAGCTGTTGGCGTCCCTGTTGTCCTTCCGGTTGCAAAAGGGAGGGTACGAGGTGAAGATATGTGCAGATGGAAAACAGGTAAAGGACTACTTGACAAGACACACCCCTGATATCATCGTAAGCGATATCATGATGCCCTATTTCTCGGGGATGGAACTGATAGCGTATGTACGTAAGGAATTGCACTTGAGTATCCCTATCATCATCATATCCTCGGCAGGGAACGAAGAGAACGTGTTGGACGCCTTTGATCTGGGTGCCAACGACTTTATTTCAAAACCTGTAAGTCCCACTGAACTCTTGGTCCGGGTGGCCCGTGAACTGAACAAAGCCTAATTTGTATCTATCGAACTTGACATACGCCGTGCCTCCGCTGATGACTGCTCCGGAAATCGGTACCGACCTGTTATGGAAGCTTTCGGGTTTTTTTGTCGCCTTAGGCTTATTATATTTTATCTCGGTCTTTTTCTTTCGGAACAAGATAGCTGCAAATTCCGCTCGAATCAGTCAGCGCAGGAACGAGTTATCGCCTATGATCAGTGAATTCCTGTTTTATGAAGAGGGTGTCGATCGGGAAGAGAAATCGAACTACATCGCTTTAAAAATCAAGATTCGTGACCTGTTAAGGGAAGATCTGAACAGGAGGATATTGGCTCAAATATTACTCGATCTGCGCAAGGATGTTTCCGGCGACACCCAAAAAAAACTCTTCAGACTGTACAGCGATTTAGGGTTGGAAAAAGATGCGTTCAAAAGATTGCAAAGCTGGAGGTGGGAGGTCGTTGCGAAGGGTATTCTTGAATTGACCCAAATGCAAGTCGAGGAAGCATACCCGTTCATCGTCAAGTTCATTAACCATAGAAGAGGTACCGTTCGCAAACAGGCAGAAATCGCCATAATTACCCTAAAGCCGAGTGGGATCAGTCATTTTTTGGATACGACACAATATAAGATATCGGAGTGGCAGCAGCTGAAATTACTGGATGTGCTGCGGAACAAGGAAGGTTTCGAACCGCCGCGCTTCAAAGCGTGGTTGACCTCGACCAATATCCATGTGGTACTGTTTGCCCTGCGACTTATCAAATATTACAACCAAAACGATTCCAGTGCCCCGCTAATCGAGTTGATAAAGCATAAAGACCGACAGGTCAGACAACAGGCCATTGGCTGTATAAAGGACTTCCACATCACCGATGCCTTGCCTACTTTGAAAGGTGTTTTCTCGAAATGCACGGGGGACACCAAGCTTGACATACTCGATGCAATTGCCGAATTGGGCGATGCTTCGGATATCGAATTTCTGGAATACGTAACGCAACGGGAAGGCAATTTTTCAGTGAAGAGCAAGGCAGTGGGCGCTATCAATACCATTGCACCGGGCAGTATCATGCCTACCGAGAATATCGAACCGATCAAGCCCTATAAAACACCTGGGGATGTAGAACGCCCAAGCCTCACCCCAATCAATACGCCCCCCTCGACAAACCAATCAGTGCCGTTGCCAAACCTCGAAACTCCGCCGCCGGTGGAAGCGGCCGCAGCAGCAGTAAGCGAACAATCAAACAAAGTCACCTTAGAAAACCCTACGCCCATGACCGAGTCTAAAGAACCCCAAAAGCCCATCAAAGACATAGAAGTTGTATTTGAAAGGGTAGATGCCGAATCTCTTGATGTTACCTCTACGAGAGAACCTTCCCGCTTTGATATTTCCGAGATCGACTTTCTGCCGATTGTGGTCGCCGCTGTTACCGAGATGCCATCCGAAGAAACTGAAATTCCCTCCGTGGAAATGGAGGCGACTTTCGACAAAGCCAAACCCTCATCGGACGGAATGACACCCGATGAGAAGAAGGCTTCCGGAACGATCGGCAGGCGTCCCAAAGAAAGTGGTGACTCTATTTCTACCAATCCTATGGAAGAAGAACTGCACGCCCTGATTTCCGAAATTAACGAACTGGATTTTTTGCCTCTTGTCATCGATAAAGACCAGGGGGCTAGCAACGACGAGTCCGATGGTCGGAATAAGGAAGAATCAAATGACCCAACCGGATCGGATCATCCGAACGAATCGGACACATTAGACGACATTGAAGGCTATTCCCTTTCTGATTTTGAAGTGTCGTTCGAAGCGAAAAATAGTGACCGTGATTCGGAAAATGAGATAGACATGGCATTTGATCTCAAGGAGGACCCGCATTACGATCCGGAACATGGCAGCGTCGAAGATGTGATATCTTGGTTGATGTCGGACAACGAATTGCGGGATATTGAATTGGAGTATGAGACCGTATCCTATCCTTCCGACATCGAGGTGACCGACCAACTCATTCCCGAACCGATCTATTACGACAAGCACGAAGCATATATGATGGGTTTGCTTGATGAGCTTGAAGAACTTGGCGACCACCGTGAAATTCCGTTGTTGCAAGAACTTAAAGCGGAAGAATCCAAAGGTTTTATAAGAGACCGTATCGCTGCCTTGATGGCGAAATTTAATGGAGAACGGGACAACAAGAAGCAAGCAAAGTCAGTTGACGACTCCGCCGATTTACCTGTTTTTAGTGTTTTTGCGGACCTTTTTAAGGACCTGGATACGGAATGTAAACTGATTCTTTTAGATGAAATTATTCATGTTGGGGATGAAAAGGAAATTGAGTTTCTAGATGGGTTGCTCGGAGACGGCAATCCCAAAATACGAAGCAAGGTCAAGATCGTGCTCGAACTTCTAATCGAAAAACTGTCCCGCGAGAAACCCAAGGCCTGCTATACCAAAGGCGTTCGTGATGTTTTCGCCAAACATGGAGTCTTAGGTCAAAGCAATCAAGAAGAAAAGGCGAATCGTTGGAACCAACCAGCTGAAAGTAACGACCCTATTTTTGGAAAAGCACCAGTGGACGTGCTACTTTCCGAATCGAATATGTCGTCTGCACCGGATTTTTTGAATATTGGCTTTGAGCTCAACGAGGTGGATGCCGAAAAGCATAATCTGTACTTACAGGATATTCCCGTAATCGTAACTGAGGTGTCCGCCCACAAAGACGGACGGTCGTTTCTGGATCAAATGCGAAATTTCACTAAGCTTTTCTTCTGATTGAAGTATGAACAGCGAACTTTTTCATATCGCTTTAGACTACATCAACGTCATCTTTTTGATGTTTACGGTAACACTGTTTACGCTGTTCGGCATTATGGGCTATCTATCGACCCGAAATTCCCTGCATTACCGTAAAAAGAACAGCTTCGGCGACCTTTCGAAAGTCATGGCATCGCCCCTGGCCCCGAGCATCACTATTGTTGCCCCGGCCTACAATGAGGGCCTGACCATTGTCGAGAACATTCGATCGCTGATGTCCCTTCGGTATGTGAATTACGAAGTGATGGTCATCAACGATGGTAGTAAAGACGATACCTTGCAGAAGATGATCGACGCCTACGACTTGGTCAGGGTCGAACAAAAAATAGACCCTGAATGGCGGAACAAACCAATACGGGGCATCTATAAATCGCCACATCGGGCCTTTGCCAAACTGACGGTCATTGATAAGGAAAACGGAGGCAAATCCGATGCGCTCAACACTGGCATGGCCCTGTCGACCAATCGCTATGTCGGCTGCATCGATGTGGACTGCCTGTTGCTGCCAGATGCCCTGTTACATGTGGTCAAGGCGTTTTACCAGCGTTCCGAAAAGCGGGTCATTGCAGTTGGGGGAGTCATCCGGGTGGCGAATTCCTGCGTAATCGAAGGCGGTGAATTGGAGGAAATCCGACTGCCCCAAAGCTGGCTCGCCCGATTTCAATTGCTTGAGTACACCCGCTCGTTCATTCTTGGGAGAATGGCCTGGGGGCGTATCGACAGCCTGCTCATTATTTCGGGCGCTTTCGGATTCTTCGACCGTGAAATCGCTCTAGCGGTAGGAGGCTATGATACGGATACTGTGGGGGAGGACATGGAAATCGTCTTCAAGATGCGGCGGTACATGCACGATCATAACAATCCCTATACCGTAGAGTATATTCCCGACTCCCTCTGTTGGACCGAGGTACCGGAAGACCTCAATATTTTGATCAACCAACGAGATCGGTGGGCGAGGGGCAATTTAGAGACGCTGTATAAGCATAGAGATATGTTTTTTAATTCCAAATACGGGAGGTTGGGACTCTTGAGCTATCCCTATTGGTTTTTTTATGAGTGGTTAGCGCCCTTGATGGAGTTCTTCGGACTTATTACCATTGTAGTCTTCTTTTACCTAGGCATCTTGAACGGGGAATTCTTTATCGCCATTACGGCAACAGTTTACCTGTTTTCCATCATGTTTTCGTTTTATGCCATTTTGTGGGATGTCTATAGTTACAACGAGTACAAGAAAACCAAGGATATCCTCATTCTTATGCTATGCGCCATAGTAGAGCCGCTATTTTTTCACCCCATCGTGGTCTGGGCCGCTGTTCGGGGCAATTATAAAAAACTGTTCCGGGTGCAAAGCGGATGGGGCTCCCAGGTTAGGAAGGGATTCGCGAAAGTGGGGTAAAATTAAAGAGTCAATAGAACATATAACAACGAACGAACCGGTACCACTCAGCAGATGATGATTTCCATAGACACATATCGTAGGCGTAGAATGTTTTTTTTGATTTTGACGGTTTGGTTTCCCTTTTTGGGGATGGCGCAGGGGAGCGGCTATAGCGGCAATCCGGACACATCTTTTTTTACGGCCAGAACTTTGGCCTTTGAGGGTAAACGGGATATTGCCCGCGACACCTTAAACCACATCCTTACCAAATATCCCGATTATAGCGATGTACGAAGTCTTTTGGCCAGTACCTATAGTTGGGACGGAAAATATGACCTTGCCCGGGACCAGTTTAACCGTATCACATCACAAGAACCCCAAAACAAGGAGGTTTGGGTCGCGGCGATAAAAAACGAAATCTATTCCGAAGACTACTATATTGCCCTGGGATTATCCAACAAGGCCCTAACCTATTTAAAGGATGATGGTGACATCCAAGCTTTACGGCGAAAGGTGCTAGAAAATCTACATGAAGATAAGAAAACAGCAATGGATACCGCCGTTAGCACGGTAAAAAAATACACGGAACCGCAAATTCAAAGAAATAATATATCGATGACCAACTCCTTTGAGGTTTTCGATGCCGTGTACGGACCGATGGTATATTCCAATCTTGCATATAGTCGAAAAACCAAGGCGGGAAGCGTCATCCCGCGTATCAACTACGCCAACCGGTTCGAGACACACGGGCTACAATACGAACTGGACCTCTATCCCAAATTCTCAAAAACCTTCTACGCTTATCTGAACTATGGGTTTTCGAGCGCACCTATTTTTCCCGGTCATAGGGCAGGGGCAGAGTTTTATGCCAACTTGCCCAAAGCCATCGAAACCTCGCTGGGGGTGCGCTATTTGGACTTCAGAACGACCAAGGCGACCGTTTACACGGGTTCGGTGGGACTATATCGGGGAAACTATTATTTTTCGGTAAGGTCTTATGTGACTCCACAGGATTTCGGCAATGTAAGTGTATCGGGTGGACTTTTGGTGCGCAGGTATCTGAAAGACGCCCACAACTATCTCGGTATAAATATGGGTATGGGCTATTCTCCGGAACTGAAACAGTTTATTGACGGCGAAGCGCTCTTGGCGGAGACGTTACTGTTTGTCGAATCGCAACGCCTGGCCTTGTCATATCAGTTTACCGGGAAGGTAAGCCCCAACAGCTACAAGCTCAATTTGGGATTGTCTCGCCAAGAACTGGTCTTTGATTCCGGCAACTTTGTTTGGTCCGTTTCCGCAGGACTTAGATATCAGGTCAAATTCTAATACTTTGGCCGCTGCCTTGTTATACTTCAACTTCCTTCAAGCCTTGTCAACAACCGTCGATCGGTCAAATCTACGCTAGTTTTGACGAATAGGTAGGGCATACCTTTGGGCCAGCCATCGAAAGAATAGGTTTGCCTCCTTAAAGTACTCCATTAACAACCTTTACAACAAAAAATCAGGGTTACACCACAATTTATTGTATCCGGTGCGACTTATGGATAAGTTTACTTCATCAAACAAATACAGCGGCCCAAATCGCTTCTTTAAATCAAAACGTATCACTAACTTAACCTGCGCCTTATGCTTTACGACACGTACGGAGAAGAGTACCTAGCCTTCTTGCAAGACCTCAACGAAATCTTAAGTCTTAACGAATTAGTCGAATTGGATTATATGTAGATTTGATATCTGTGCAATGTATCGACCCCCCGAATCTTCCAAATCTTAAACCCTACTATTATGGCACATCAATGTCCCGATAATGCGGATTACCTCAATTTTATCACCAACTTGAACGACATCCTTACCAATGAGGAAATCGTCAAATTGAATTATTCTTAGTGTTTTAGTGTTTAATTGTTTTTAGTTGTTTAAAGGAGGTCCCAAAGGGGCCTCCTTTTTTGTTGTGGGCGTACGTGCATTTGGTCCTAAATCTTACCGTCTTAGGTCCGGTCTGGGTTTCGAAACTCACAAACTAACCAAAACAACGAGAAAAGCCATTCCTACACGAGTAGAAATGGCTTACTTTCCAAATTGTGGAACATCTTTTGGCTATCGAGTACCTACTGCAATTGCCGACCTACTTACTTGTATCAAGCGGCTACAGCCTGTAGTAGACATATCTGATCCATTAGCGATGCACTATCCCAAATAAGTCTTCAAAAGCTTGCTTCGGGAATTATGTCTAAGTTTTCGAATGGCCTTTTCGCGAATTTGCCGTACCCGTTCCCGGGTCAGGTCAAAGGTCTGTCCGATTTCCGCCAAGGTCATGGACTGCTGATCGCCGATACCGTAGTACAGTTTGACCACGTCGGCCTCCCGGGGGGACAAAGTTTCCAAAGCACGGTTGATTTCGGTGTTGAGCGATTGCTGCATCAGGGATTTGTCCGGCTTGGGCGATTCGCCTGAGCGCAATACATCGTATAGGTTGGAATCCTCGCCTTCACGCAGCGGGGCATCCATCGATACGTGGCGGCCGGAGTTTTTGATGGATTGTTTGACCTCACTGACGGTCATTTCCAGCTCTTTGGCAATTTCTTCGGCCGAGGGCGGACGTTCGTGCGCCTGCTCGAGATAAGAAAATGTCTTTTTAATTTTATTGATGGACCCGATTTTGTTCAGGGGAAGCCGTACAACCCGAGACTGTTCCGCCAGCGCTTGAAGAATGGACTGTCGTATCCACCAAACCGCGTAGGAGATAAACTTAAATCCGCGCGTCTCGTCAAAACGCTTGGCCGCTTTCACCAATCCTAAATTTCCCTCGTTGATCAAATCAGGTAGTTTCAAACCTTGATTTTGATACTGTTTGGCCACGGACACCACAAAACGCAGATTGGCGGTTGTCAGTTTTTCAAGGGCGAGTTGATCCCCGGCCCGGATGCGTTGTGCCAGTTCTACTTCCTCGGATGCGTTGATCAGATCGATTTTACTGATATCCTGCAAGTACTTGTCCAATGATTTCGATTCCCGGTTCGTTACCTGCTTGATAATCTTTAGTTGCCTCATGTGTACAAATTGGATTTTGGAGTTCTACAAGCATGTATAATACATTAAATTTCTGTCTTATCCAAAAAGATGTACCTATTGTTATACAACATTTATGAGAAGTTTAAGGATATTTCGATGAAATGCCTATAAATAGGAGGTTTCGGACTTTTTTGAGTCCCTGGTTTCGAGAATGGGCCCCAGGTGAGCCCCCATAAATTTAATGTAGTAGAGGATGATTTGTCGGTATTATTGGGTTATTTTGTAACGCGTCATCGCAAAAAAGACCAATCCATGAGCAAACGGAAGCTAAAAAAATACCTATCGGAATTAAAAAAGGATGCCCTGGAGGACCAGTTGCTCGATCTATACGACCGGTTTCCCGTGGTCAAGGAGTATTATGATTTTATTTTTAACCCTAGGGAGGATAAGCTATTGCAGGAGGCGAAATCGAAAATATCCAACGAATATTTTCCCGTCAAGCGCAAAAAACCGAAAGCTAGGCGCTCGGTAGCCCAAAAGTATATCAAACACTTTCTTAAATTGGGCGTAGAGCCCCAAATCATCGCAGAATTAATGGTCTATAATCTGGAAATCGCACAGGTCTTTGAACGGGATAGGAACGTTCCGGACGCGTTTTACAAAAGTATGCTGAATTCTTTCGGACAATCGGTCCAATATACATCGGTCAATGGACTTCTAGGGGATTTCAAGCCAAGAATACTCCAAATCTATCAAGAGACCCAAGAGCAGAATTGGCTTTTCGGGGAAGGATTTTCACGGGTTTTGGACAATGTGGATTTAATGTAGCGACCGATTAAGGGAACCTTGGAATAATTGATCCATGTAGCGATGAAACAGAGGCTTACTATGTGAATAATGCACCAAAAGAATGGAACTTGGGCTAATAACAATAATCAGCGGTAGGATACAGCGATGTAGTATTGGAGTAGGCGCCAGCGAGAAAGTGCTTGGGCATGGGCAGAATAGGTTACGCTAAGGTGAAGAATCAAAAACATTGCTACCTTGCAAGCAGGCAGCGTTATAACTTAAAATGCTTGTCCGCTTATGAAGCCTAAAGAGCAGTTTTGTCACCTTGAGCGGTTCTACCGAGCGCGGTCGAGGTACAGTCGAAAGGTCAAACCAAAACGTCCCGGCTTCTAGCCTGTGCTGAGCGCAGTCAAAGTACTCAACCGGATATTTTCAACCTGGACTGATGGATTGGGTGTTCTTCGAGACAAATATTTAACTTAAATACTAGGTATAAAATGGCGATAGTAATTATCAGACAAGACGGCAAAATAGATTTGTGGAAGGAGGCCTTGCTCACTGAAGCCCCAGACCTCGATGTGTACAGTTATTACGAAAACCATCCGAAAGACGATATCGAGGTGGCCCTGGTGTGGAAACATCCGGAAGGCAGCCTGGCGAAGTATAACAACCTCGAGCTGATCGCCTGTAACGGGGCGGGGGTGGACTTCATTTTTGAAGATCCCGATGTGCCGGAGGGAATTCCCATTACCCGAGTGGTCGATACCAAGTTGGCGGAAGATATGTCAGAACACGTTTTGGCGGTTATTCTGGCCCATCTTAAAAACTTGGATATCTATAAGCTCCAACAGACCCAAAAAGTATGGAAGACGAGGGATTATCATCGTATTTCCGATTTTAAGGTCGGTATCATGGGGCTGGGTGAACTGGGCAGCGTGTTGGCCAAAGACCTGGTACGCTTTGGTTTCGAGGTCCAAGGCTGGTCCAACTCCCCTAAATCGCTCGAAAACGTAAATTCCTTTGCAGGGGACGACGAATTGTCCGGTTTTTTAGCCTCCACCGAAATACTGGTTTGCCTTTTGCCCTTGACGGATAAGACAACCGGTATATTGAACAAATCCCTCTTTAAAAAGCTTCCCAAAAACGCCTTTGTCATCAATGTGGCCCGAGGCGGACATTTGGTGGACCTCGATTTAATTGAAATGTTGGATAATGACCATCTTTCCGGGGCGGGACTCGATGTCTACCATCAGGAGCCGTTACCGACCTCACATCCCTTTTGGCAGCATGAAAAAATACACATGACACCGCATTATGCAAGCGTCTCGGACCCCAAGTTCGTCGTGCCACAAATTGTGGAAAACTATCGACGGTTAAAGGCTGGGAAGTCCCTCTTAAACGAGGTTTCCCGAGATAAGGGATATTAGAAGCAGCAGCGTCGCCGGCAGAATTGACCGACGTTCAAAGCATACTTCCGATGAATCGTACAAAACGGTTTTCACCCAATTAATTTCGCCCAAAGGCAAATTTCCTTTAATTTTGCGAAATTGAACTTGTCCCAAGGCCTTTGAGATGCTTGGACGCTAAAATGCAACGACCTACTTGGAACTACAGCAAGACACCCCCGAAAAGACCCTGGAAAAAACCCTGTACGATTATCAGGAAGAGGACCTGAACACCATTTTCGAGCATTTAAAGGAATCCTCGAACGGCAATTTGCTCTACCAATTGCCCACTGGGGGCGGCAAGACGGTGGTTTTCTCCGAAATTGCCCGTCGCTATATCGAGCAGACCGGAAAAAAGGTGGTGGTGCTGACCCACCGCATCGAGCTGAGCCGGCAGACCTCTAAAATGCTCAACGGGTTCGGGGTAAAGAACAAGGTTATCAATAGCGAGGTCAAGGAATTCAAGGATCAGGACAATTTTATGTGTTTTGTAGCCATGGTCGAGACCCTTAACAACCGGCTGCAGGAAGAGAAGGTCGAAATCAAGGATATCGGGCTGGTCATCATCGATGAGGCGCATTACAATTCCTTCCGAAAATTGTTCAAATATTTTAAAAAATCCACCATTCTCGGGGTTACGGCCACGCCACTAAGTTCGAACATCAAGTTGCCGATGAAGGACAACTACCAAAAACTGATCGTGGGGGAATCTATCGAGGCCTTGATCGATAAGAAGTTTTTGGCGAAGGCCAACGTTTACAAATACGATGTGGGGCTACAGAGTTTGAAATTGGGCATCAGCGGGGATTATACGGTAAAGTCATCCGAAGAACTTTACGGAAACCATAGCATGCTAGGTAAATTGCTGGCCGCCTATCGCGAAATCGCGGAAGGCACCAAGACCCTGATATTCAATAATGGCATCAATACCTCGAGGTATGTCTATGACACCTTTAAGAAGGCCGGCTACAACATTCGCCACCTCGACAACAAGAACAATGCTACCGAACGTAAGGAAATCTTGGAATGGTTCGCCGAAACCCCCGATGCCATTTTGACTTCGGTCAGCATTCTGACCACCGGTTTCGATGAACCTACAGTGGAAACCATTATTTTGAACCGGGCTACCCGGTCGTTGACCCTATACTTTCAAATGATAGGGCGTGGGTCTCGGGTGTTGCCAGAGAAAGAGGAGTTCAATGTTATCGACCTAGGTAACAACGTCGCGCGTTTCGGACTGTGGAACGCTCCGATCGATTGGCAGGAAATCTTCCATTTTCCGGATTTTTATTTGGACAATATCAAGAACGACGAGGACATCGAGCGGGAATTTGTCTATGAAATGCCGGCGGAACTCAGGAAAAAATTCAGTAAGTCCAAAAATATCAGCTATGATATCAAAGCTGAATATAAAAAGGTTTTTGCAGAGGGGATGAAATCCAAAATCGTCCTTGAACGCAGCATCGAACAGCACGCCGAGATTTGTGTCGAGAATGCCGAGGATGTCTTTGACGCTCGAATGCTGGCCAAAGAACTCAAGGAAGAGATCGCCTATCGCGTACGACAATACTCCTATTGCATCATGAACAATACCAAAAACTATAAGGAATGGCTCGAAGAGGATTATGAACGCAAACTGCGCTCCAGTATTTCGAGGCGCTTTGCGGAGAAGATGTAGTGGGCAGGAGTGTTGGACGGTAGGAAACGATTGTATAAAGTTTAGGGCAATTTAAACCTGACTTTGGACCTTGAATAGCTACGAAGTAGCGATTAAACCTTAAATATTTTGTGCTCAATAGCAGTACTAACCCTTAATCTCTAATAATGGCAGGGAATTCTTTTGGCAACCTATTCAGACTGACCACCTTCGGGGAATCGCACGGCGTGGCCATCGGCGGAGTGCTCGATGGATGCCCCTCTGGCGTAGAAATTGACCTTGACGCCGTACAAAAGGAGATGGATCGACGCAAACCGGGACAGTCGGCAATCGTCACCCAAAGAAAAGAACCGGATACGGTGGAGTTTCTCTCCGGAATTTTTGAAGGGAGGACGACGGGCACCCCTATCGGTTTTGTCATTCGCAACACGAATCAGAAATCCCGCGACTATTCCCATATCAAGGATTCGTACCGCCCATCGCACGCCGATTATGTGTACGACCAGAAATACGGCTTTCGCGACTATCGGGGCGGCGGCCGTAGCTCGGCCCGTGAAACCGCGAGTAGGGTAGTAGCAGGGGCTATTGCCAAGCAATTTCTCTCTCAAATTAAGATCAACGCCTTCGTTTCTCAAGTAGGTAAAATGAAAATGGACGTTCCCTACCAGAAATTAGATCTTTCGATGATAGAATCCAACCCCGTACGCTGTCCCCATCCTGAAACAGCGGCCAAAATGGAGGACTACATCAAGAAAATCCGGAAAGAAGGCGATACCATAGGAGGTATCATTACCTGTGTCGCTCGGCAGGTGCCCATCGGCTTGGGCGAACCGGTCTTTGACAAACTACACGCCGAACTGGGCAAGGCCATGCTGTCGATCAACGCCGTTAAGGGGTTCGAATACGGTAGCGGATTCAAGGGGATTCAGATGAAAGGCAGCGAGCACAATGATCAGTTCAATTCGGATGGAAGTACCAAAACCAATTTTAGCGGTGGCGTTCAAGGCGGTATAAGCAACGGTATGGATATCTATTTCAACGTGGCCTTCAAGCCTGTAGCCACCATAATCCAGCCCTACGAGACCATTGATAAAGACGGAAATAAAGTAACCACCAAAGGCAAAGGCCGACACGATCCTTGCGTAGTACCACGGGCCGTGCCTATTGTAGAGGCCATGACGGCCCTGGTTTTAGCGGATTATACGCTTCTAAACCGTACCATCCGTTTAGACTACCGGCCGAAAAGTTAAGACTGAAGGTTCGTCCAACCTGGTCCGAACTTACCGGTTTCCTTCCAAAAAATAGTATCTTTCGCCCCTAAACCATTATATATGCGCAAACTTGAATTGCACTGGCAGATCCTGATCGGAATGCTGGCAGGCATCCTTTTCGGATTTGGAATGACCTATATTTCCTGGGGAAGGGATTTCGTTCAGGATTGGATCAACCCGTTCGGTACAATATTCGTCAAACTCCTTAAACTTATTGCAATTCCTCTTATTTTGGCCTCCCTGGTCAAGGGCATCTCCGACCTCAAGGACATTTCCAAGTTCCGAAATATCGGATTGCGCACTATTGTCATCTACATCTGTACTACCGTAATAGCCATCACCATTGGTCTTGTGTTGGTCAACGCTACTACGCCGGGCAGTGGCATCTCGAACGCTACCATCACTAAACTTACCGAAACTTATTCCAAAGAAAAAGACGTTACCGATAAACTGGATGAAGCAGCCAAACAGCAAGACAGTGGCCCCCTTCAGTTTTTGGAAGATATGGTGCCCGACAACGCTTTCGCCGCCCTTAGCGATAATAGCCTAATGCTCCAAGTTATCTTTTTTACCATTTTTTTGGGGATATCGATGTTGCTGATCGGGGAGAAAAAGGCAAAGCCGCTCAAAAAATTCTTCGACGCCCTAAATGAGGTCGTCTTAAAAATGGTGGATTTGATCATGCTTACCGCCCCGATCGCCGTGTTCGCATTATTGGCAAATGTGGTGGTCTCCTCGGGCGACCCGGACCTATTATTGGCCTTGCTTAAATATTCAGGCGTTGTGATACTCGGACTGGTATTGATGATTGTCTTCTACAGTCTGGTCGTGGGTACGTTTACCCGTTATAACCCCTTGACCTTTCTAAGGAAAATGGTACCTGCGCAACTTTTAGCTTTTTCAACAAGCTCCAGTGCAGCCACCTTACCGGTCACGATGGAAAGAGTGGAGGAACACATTGGCGTGGAAAAGGAGATTTCAAGTTTCGTGCTTCCCGTGGGGGCTACCATCAACATGGATGGCACCAGTCTGTATCAGGCCATTGCCGCTGTATTCATCGCCGAGGCCCTGAAGTTCGATCTGACCTTTGCCGATCAGTTGACCATTGTATTGACCGCCCTTTTGGCCTCGATCGGATCTGCTGCGGTACCGGGCGCTGGGATGGTGATGTTGGTCATTGTTCTGGAATCCATCGGGTTTCCACCGGACAAGCTCGCTATCGGGCTTGCGCTGATCTTTGCGGTCGACCGACCGTTGGATATGCTTAGGACCGTAGTCAATGTAACCGGGGATGCCACCGTTGCCATGATGGTAGCGAAATCGACCGGTTCGACCATCAAACCCAAGGTAAAGGATTGGGACGATAACATCGACGAGTTAAAGTGACGGCGTGTTCGCGAAACTTGAAAGTTCCGACTAGCGCCCCGCCAGATCATCCGTCGAATTTTCGATAACGGGCCATGGCGAACATATGGATGCCGTAGGAAATCAGGCCGATGGCCACTAATCCCAATAACCAGGATCCCGCAGCGTTATTTTGGATGAATGAAAAAGCTTCTTCCGTACCCCTCACTTTTTCGGAACCCCTAAGACTCCACCTGTATCCGGCGTTGAGGAAAAAATAGGCCACGACTCCGGTTATAATTCCGCGTGCAATTAGGCCCACGCGGCCCGTGTTCTTGACAAAGGCCCGTTTGGCATCGAGAGCGGAAGGCGAAATATAGAAGAGTTTGGTGTACCCTCCTTCATAGGCCATAAAAAATTGGTAAAAGGCCTTTCCTGTCAGGGACGCACCTATGATGTAAAAGACATATTTTCCCCAGTCGCCCAACTCTCTGGGACTACCGCCGCCCTGCTTGATCGGAACGTTCCAAAATATTTCATAGAGAGCGAAACCTCCCAAGCCTAAAAAAAAGAAGCCCGCGGTCAACAGTCCAATTCGAGTGAACCAACCATTTAGGTCGGAGCCGATATCCTCCGGATCCCGAATGCCTTGAACAAAACGCCAGAAGGAAAGACAAAGCAGGCCCAGACCCAAAACAGCGAGGATTACCTTTCCAAACGGTTGCTTTTCAAGAAATTCGACGACGTCGAACAATCCGGCTTTCTCGCCTCCCATATTCAAGGCCGAGGCAAGGGCGAGGCCCCCTACAGTGGCATAGACCGCCCCCTTTGCGATAAACCCGATAGTGGCAAGTTTTTTTAGATTGTCGTTCATCGTATTAATAGGTTTGGGGTGAGCTGACTTTCGAAAATTATTCTTGTCTTGCGTGTTCTGAAGCACCCAATTCAAACCATGATATTTCTCGAAACTATTACTCTAAAAATTTCGCCTTTAATTTCGGGGTCGGCACCATACATTCCTTCTTTCTTCCGTACCATTTATAGCGATTTCTGGCGACGAAATCATATACGAAATCGCGTAACCTGTGGGGAACGCCGGAGAGGAGAACGGAAAGCGTTCGAAACCCGCTCAGATGTTTTCCGATTTCCAACGTGGCATCGGATTTGGTATAGTACGCCACGCCCGGTTCGATTAGGATAAAGGAGTCTATACGTTCGGTGTCGATATGACGTTCGGAAATCAGCTTTTGACCAATCTCGCTTTGTAAGGGCGCGTATCGAAAGACATCCTTTTTATCCCGTTTGATGATAAATTGTATGGCCCCGTTACAGAGATTGCAGACCCCATCGAATAACAGTATTTTATGTGATTTTTTCATGTTTTTCCCTTCTTACCCACCAACTCCAACTGCTCCAGCCCAACGTGGGTCTTAAACTGCCCGTAGTTGACAATGGCCTTTTTCTTTTCAAGGGTGTCGATGCTCCCGACGGCCTTCCCGTCTTTTAGGCGGACCCGGTCGCCAATCTTGAAAACCGGTAAGGGCTTGTTCCTTTCCTTGATGACCGCCTTCTTCTTCGCTACTTTCTTTTTCTCCCGGATGTGCTTCACCTTGCTCCGTGCCTCTTGGGCCACTTCGGCATGTTTAGTTCGTTCGGCTTTGGCCGCTGCGGCGGATTTCTTCTTCCGTTTGCTGTTTTCGGTCTCCACGATGCGCAGCAGCTCCGATACCAAGGGGCGCTTTTTGTTTTCCTGAAAATATTTTGCCGCGGCCTTGTCCACTTTATTGCCCAAATGGATCATCCGCTGGTCGTGGTCGTAAAGCTCTTGGTAATTCTCGAGCTTGGACTTGATCTTGGCGTTGAGTTTTTCCAGTCGCTGGGCTTCTTCCCTAGCTTTCGATTCCTCTTCTTGTAGGCGGTCCCCCGTTTGCGCCATTTTACTCCGTTCTTTTTGAAGTTTGGCGATGGTTGCGTCGAAACGGACCTTCCCCCTTTCAATTTTCTTTTTGGCCTTGTTGATCAGGTTGTAGGGAATGCCGTTCTTTTGGGCCACCTCGAAGGTGAAGGAACTGCCCGCCTCCCCCAGAACCAATTGAAAGATGGGTTCAAGTGTTTTTCCATCAAAAAGCATATTGGCGTTAGTGGTATGCGGCAACTCGTCCGCCAATGCCTTTAAATTGGCGTAGTGGGTCGTAATCACCCCGAAGGATTCCCTTTTGTAGAACACCTCCAAAAAGGCTTCCGCCAAGGCCCCACCGAGTTCGGGATCACTGCCCGTACCGAACTCGTCGATCAAAAACAGGGTTTCGGCATCACATTTTCGCAAAAAGCGGTTCATGTTCTTGAGCCGGTAACTGTAAGTACTCAGATGGTTTTCGATGGACTGGTTATCCCCGATATCCGTTAAAACACGATTAAATAAACATGCAGAACTCCTTTCATGAACGGGGATTAACAGTCCCGATTGAAGCATTACCTGAAGTAGGCCAATGGTCTTCAGGGTAATGCTCTTGCCGCCCGCATTGGGACCTGAAATTACGATTATCCGGTTTTCGGGGTGCAATTCAATGGTCTGTGGCCAGGTTTTTTCACTATTTCGCTCATTGCTCAAATAGAGTAGGGGATGGTAAGCGTCCCGAAGGAACAAACGCTTTTTGGTGTTGATTTCCGGCAGCAGCGCGTTGGTATCTGACGCGTACCTGGCCTTGGCGGCGGTGATGTCCATATCCGCCAAAAAATCCTGATAATCCACCAGAAGCGGTGCGAAGGGACGTATGCGGTGCGTCAAAGTGTTCAGGATCCGCCTGATCTCCTCCTTTTCGTCGAATTCCAAATTGTTCAGTTCCCTGCTGTATTTCAGGGTGGTCTCGGGCTCGATATACACGATGCTTCCCGTTCTGGAAGTGCCCATTACCGTACCCTTTACTTTTTTCCGGTACATGGCCTTGACCGCCAATACCCTACGGTTCTCGACCACCGATTCCCGAATATCATCGAGATAGTCCGAACCGTGATAGGTATTCAGGGCGGAGGCAAAACTTTGTCCGATCTTGCTTTTTACTTGATTTATTTCCTGACGAATGGTCGATAGCTTATCCGAAGCACTGTCCTTCACCTCCCCGAAGCGGTCGATTATGGTGTCCACTTGGGTAGGAATGTCCCTGTTGGCCTCGATTTCTTCTGAAGATGCAAAAAGCAACGGATAGTATTCATTAAACTTTTTAAAGAACTTCTTGTGGGAATCCACGGTCTTACAAATACTTGCGATTTTTTGAAAGCCCGACACTTCTAAAGTAGTGTTCTCGATTTTCAACAGTTTTAATTCCTTGTCCACGGCATCAAAACCGTGGTTGGGAATCCTGTTTTCATTGACGAAGGAGGCCAGGTATTCCGAGGTTCGCCCCAGGGTCTCAAGCAAAGTTTCAGTATCGGAAATCGGTTTGATTCCCAAAGCCCTGGTCTTCCCCAGCCCGGTGTTGCAGCGGGTGGATACCTGTTGCAATACGGTGGGAAATTCAAGGTCTTGAAGTGTCTTTTTCGGAATTTTTACCATAAGATCAAAAATCGGTTGCAAAGGTAGGTAATTAGCATGTATCGCGCCGGGCCACGATTGCGTTACAATCCTTATTTTTGGATTTCCAATACAAGAAAATATGCCCGTAACCATAAAAGAAAGCTGGAAGCAACAACTCTCCCAAGAATTCCGACAGCCCTATTTCTCGGCTCTAATCCATTTTGTGAAAAAGGAATACGCCGAAAACACCTGCTATCCGCAGGGCAGTGATATTTTCGCGGCGTTTGAGCATTGTCCCTTTGACAGCACCAAAGTGGTTTTAATCGGACAAGATCCCTACCACGGTCCGGATCAGGCAAACGGACTCTGTTTTTCGGTGAAGGACGGGATAGCGCATCCCCCGTCCTTGATCAATATTTTTAAGGAATTGGAAAATGATGTGGGAAAGTCCTATCCGAAGAGCGGCGACCTGGAGCATTGGGCCAGGCAAGGCGTGCTTCTGCTCAATGCCACCTTGACGGTACGCGCCCGGAATGCGGGCAGCCACCAAAAGAAAGGATGGGAAGCCTTTACCGATGCCGTAATTCGCAAACTGTCCGATGAAAAGGGAGGTTTGGTGTTTTTGCTCTGGGGCGGATACGCCAAAAAGAAGGCCGCTTTGATCGACGAAGAAAAACACTATATCCTGACTTCGGGGCACCCCTCGCCTTTGAGTGCCAATCGGGGCTATTGGTTCGGGAACGGACATTTTAGCCAAACCAACGAAATCCTCAAAAAAATAGGAAAACGGCCGATCGAGTGGTAATCCTAAGGTTGAAAAATTGGGCCCGTTAGCGACTTTCGCAACCGTTTAATTTAGAATTTGGTCAACTGGTATAGTTTTGTCGATCAACTTTAAATTGTTTAGTGTACGCTGCACGTTATCAATATTTTGCGTTGATATCTGTTCTTGGCTCCATTCCGTGAGGGATAGCCATTCACGAATGTCTTCCAGCTCTTGTCCGTAGCGATTGGCGAGGGTTCGGTCGATACTGGGAATCTCCTTAAACTCTGAGGTGTAACCGTTGATAACGTCCAAAATATGGTCCAACGTACCGGAATGTTCTTCTAGGAAATCCGTTGTTGCCGCCACCATAAAGCAGGGCCACGGGGTGGGACGGTCGGCCAATCTGCGGAAGATGCCTTTATCGACCAGCGGCTTTGTGGTAAAATGTTCCCACATGAAATAATCCGCTGTCCCGTTGGTAAGCGCTTTAATGGCGCCTTCTAAATCGTCGATGACCTCGAACTTCAAGCTATCGGTATCCCAATGCTCTTTTTCGGCGTTTACATAGGCCATGAGATGGCTCCCACTGCCAAAACGGCTGATGGCCGTTTTAGTCCGATTCAGGTCCGCCACGGAAGTGTAGTCGCTCTTGGCACCCACGTGAATGCCCCAGAGGAGGGGCGTGGCAATATATTCCTGCACGATTCGGGTCGGGTTTCCTGCGGCAATGCCTTTGACGATGCCCTCGGTCAAGATGATGGCCAGATCGGTTTCTCCTTTTTGCAACATCTGGTTCATTCTTCCCGTACCTTCGGGTATGTCGGTCCATTGCAAATCGATACCGCGATCTTCAAAAGCCCCTTCTTCAATGGCCATATGCCAAGGAAGGTTAAAATGCTCGGGGACTCCTACTATATTTACTTTTTTCATAAAGATTATTTTTCAGCTGTTGATCGCGATTAGAGAATTACAACCAAACTATTACCCACAGATTTTTTCGAGGCAATAGCCTATGAGGTCCCGGGTCGCTTTTTTGGGATTTGCAGAAAACTCCCCCGTACTCCGGTTGGCTAGGATACAGTTCATCGAAACGGCACGGTGGCCCAGCAGTTTTGAGAGCCCATAAATTCCCGATGTCTCCATTTCCATATTGGTAATCTTGAGTTCCGCGAATTTGAAATCCTTCAGCCCTTCCATAAAACGGTCGTTGTGCGTCTGAAGCCTCAATTTTCTGCCTTGGGGACCGTAGAATCCAGTATTGGTAAGCGTTATCCCCAATCGTATACGATTTGAAAGAAGCTTTTTTGCTATCACCGCATCACATTCAACGGCATAGGGCTCCGCTTTTTTGCTCGACCAGCCGGTATGCGCCGCAAAGGCCTCCGCCATTTCCGTGTACTGGACAGCTGTGGAATGGTAAAAATGAAGTAAACCGTCTAGGCCGATGGCGTATTCGCTCATCAAGAAGGAATCCAAGGGAATATCGGGCTGTATCGCCCCGGAGGTACCGATACGGACAATGTCCAACTTTTTCTTTTTGGAATGCAGCGTCCGCGATTTAAAATCGATGTTGACCAAGGCATCGAGTTCGTTGAGGACAATATCGATATTGTCCGTTCCTATCCCGGTAGAGACCACGCTCAGCCGTTTTCCGTTAAGAATGCCGGTATGGGTACGGAATTCCCGTTTGCCTTTCTTGATTTCCACCGTTTCGAAAAACGAGGATACCTCTGATACACGGTCGGGGTCGCCCACGGTGATAACGGTATCCGCAAGATCTTCCGGTAACAGGTTCAGATGGTAAATGCTACCGTCGGGATTAAGGATAAGCTCGGAGGTACCTAACATTCTAGAGCTTCAGGATCCTACTCGTATCGGTGTTGTAGAGAAAGTTGTATTTCAGGGCGCCGCCCAAATAGACATCATTATCACGAAGACGGGAATAATAACTGGTTTGGTTATCGAGAATCTGTTTTCCTTTTTTGGTCAGTCGTACGGGCTTAAATGAAGAAAATAAGGGTTTTAATCGATCGAGTGCCCTTTCGTACTGCGAATCGCCAAAGCCCAAAATAAGTTGGTTCTCAAGAATATCGTTCAAAAAAGTTGTCCGGTTAATAGGCTTTCTCTCCTCGGCCAACCGTAGCATAGCATTCTCCATTCCGTTCAGTCCGTTCTTAATGCTAGGGAACCGGTGTAGATGGGCCTGTATCGCGCCATCGAGATAATCGAACTGGTAGTCGGAATAGTCCGTAAGGTTTTCAAGACGGATGGGATTGTCACTGCAATAGAGTTGCCACACATAATCGGCGTATTCGATATCGTCCTGATTCAGTTCCACCTTGTTCTCGTAACGTTGCATCAACTGTTCGTCGCTCAGGTCGTGCAAGCTGTACATCTTCTGGGAGTCATCTTCCTTACCGGAACAGACCAAAGAAATCTGGGCATACTTTCGATTTGTCTTGAGCCAACTGAGCACGGCCAACATATTGATTTGGCAGAAGAGGTCGTAATCGAACCAAAGTACGATTTCGTCTTGTTGTTTGTGGTTGCAAAGGGAGCGGTATTCCTTTAACGTCTTTTCGACGAACCAGGATTTGGAAATTTTGTAATTTTTATTGAGGAATTCGAAGCGCGTCTTCCAAAAGGACTCACTGCCCACACTCGTCAGCGTTTTTCCCTCGCAGAGCATTTCGCGCCAGGTAATAATATCACCTTTAAGTGAGAGGGATTTTAATTTATCCGTAAATTTATCTCCGTTGGTGATGTGCAGCAGGGAACTCATGCGGAATGTAGTTTAGGTTCTCAAGGATTAAATGTACTATTAAATAAAAACAAACAAAAATAAACGATAAAAATTGTACTTTATTTTTTGTATGGCACTAGAAAATCTCGATGTTTAGCCTCCCACCCGCTTGACCGAAAAGCCTTTCTGCTTCAGGATTTCCATAATCCGGGCCCTGTAATCCCCTTGGATGATGATTTTCCCGTTCTTAAAGCTTCCTCCCACGCCGAGCTCGGTCTTCAATTCCTTGGCCAATTTCCTGAAATCGCTCTGGGCACCGTTATAACCGTCCAAGATCGTAATCGGCTTTCCCCTGCGCTTTTCGTACTTGCAAAGAATCGGATCGTCTTGAAGCCAGATATCGTCTTTCTTTTCGGGCTGCTTCTCGTCTTCCGGAACCTCATGTTCTGGAAAAAGATTTTTCAATTGGTCTTTTAAGTCCATGACCTCATTTTAAGCTTTGTCAAAGTACTCGTTCTATTTTTTCTCCACAAGCCCAAGCTCCACAAGCCGTTCGTGCAAATATTCGCCGGCGGTACTATCCTCGAATTGTTTCGGATGTTCTTCGTCCACGCAGTTCTCAAGACAATCCAACGGCATGTCGCTTACGGGATGCATAAAAAAGGGTATCGAGTAGCGTGAAGTGCCCCATTGCTCCCGAGGGGGATTGATGACTTTGTGAATGGTGGATTTCAGCTTATTGTTCGTCAACCGCGAGAGCATATCGCCTACATTGATCATTAGCTCGTTCGGGGCGGCGATGGCATCGATCCATTCCCCTTGGTGGTTCTTCACCTGAAGACCGCGGCCTTGGGCGCCCATCAGCAAGGTAATCAGGTTGATGTCGCCGTGTGCGGCCGCCCGTTCCGCATTTTTTGGTTCTTCAGTGATGGGCGGGTAGTGAATGGGCCGTAAGATGGAATTACCGTTCTTGATATATTCGTCGAAATAGTCTTCCTCCAAATTCAAATGCAAGGCCAGGGCCCTCAGCACGTATTTTGCCGTTTTCTCCAACATCTTATAGGTCTCTTTGCCCACGGCATTGAAATCGGGCAATTCGGTAACGGTGACATTGTCGGGATATTCCCTTTCCAGTTCGGGATTGTCCTCCACGTATTGCCCGAAATGCCAGAACTCCTTTAAGTCCCCTTCTTTTCTGCCCTTAGCGTGTTCTTTTCCGAAGGAGGTGTAACCGCGTTGCCCTCCGATACCTTCGATTTCATACTTGTCTTTCGTCTCCTGATCCAGCGCGAAAAACTTTTTGATTTCCTCATATAGCTTGTCCACCAGTTCTTCAGATAGAAAATGGCCGCTTAGGGCGACAAAACCGATATCCTCGAAGGCCGCACCGATTTCCTGAATAAATTTTTGCTTGCGTTTTGGGTCGTCGGATACGAAGTCCCGTAGGTCAACGCTGGGTATGGCATTCATAGCTGTATTTTAAAAGTTGGACCAAAGTTAAGAAAATTGAGATCAACCTTGGGTTTAGCCCAAATCTTCGTTTCAGCCCTGGCAGGTCAATCCATCGGATAGCCTCGATAGTGATACATCTTTTCCTTAATTTTAGCGGTTATTAGAAAGTACGTCCATGAAATATCGAAGGGAAAATTACGACGACGCCACGCTGGTGCAGCTCTATCGGCGCATGCTTAAACCGCGGTTGATCGAAGAGAAGATGCTGATCTTGTTACGGCAGGGCAAGATTTCCAAATGGTTCAGTGGTATCGGACAAGAAGCCATTTCGATAGGGGTGGCCAGCGCAATGGACAAAGAGGAATATATATTGCCCATGCACCGCAACCTGGGGGTTTTTACGACCCGGGAAATTCCCTTACAGCAGCTCTTTTCACAATGGCAGGGCAAGGCAGGGGGATTCACCAAGGGCCGTGACCGTAGCTTCCACTTCGGTACGCAGGAGTACAAGGTGGTAGGCATGATTTCCCATTTGGGACCCCAATTGGGCGTTGCCGATGGCATTGCCCTTGCCGACCTACTGCAAGGGAGGGAACGGGTCACGGCGGTCTTTACCGGGGAGGGCGGTACGAGCGAAGGTGATTTTCACGAAGCCCTGAATATCGCCTCCGTCTGGCAGCTTCCAGTGATTTTTTGTATCGAGAACAACGGATACGGCCTGTCCACCCCCACTAGCGAACAGTACAATTGTAAAGACCTATCGGATAGGGGTATAGGCTATGGGATGGAATCGTATACGATTGACGGGAACAATGTTTTGGAAGTATTCGGGAAGGTGGATGCCCTCTGTAAACGGATAAGAAAGCATCCGCAACCCGTGCTGTTGGAATTCCGGACGTTTCGGATGCGCGGCCACGAAGAAGCCAGCGGCACGAAGTATGTGCCGGATGAGTTGATGGCGACCTGGGGCGCAAAAGATCCCATTGCCAACTACGAAGCTTTTTTGGCAAGGGAAGGCTTATTGAACAGCGCCCAAATAGATGCGTTTAAATCCGAAATCAATTCTGAGATCAACGAGCACTTACAATTTGCGACCCGGGAATCGCCCGTAAGCTTTAATCAAAGCAACGAATTAAAGGACGTTTACAAACAGTTTGAAGTTGAGCAGGTTGCCCCGAAGGATAAAATGGAAAACATACGCCTTGTGGATGCCGTTTCCCAAGGTTTGAAACAATCCATGGAGGCCCATGACAACTTAGTGATTATGGGACAGGATATCGCGGAATACGGCGGGGTGTTTAAAATTACGGATGGCTTTGCCGATGCCTTCGGAAAAGATAGGGTGCGGAACACTCCGATTTGCGAATCCGCCATTGTATCGGCGGCAATGGGACTCTCCATCAACGGCATGAAGGCCGTGGTGGAGATGCAATTTGCGGATTTTGCCAGTAGCGGCTTTAATCCGATCGTGAACTACCTCGCCAAATCACATTACCGTTGGGGTGCCAACGCCGATGTGGTCATCCGTATGCCCTGCGGGGGCGATGTGGGCGCCGGTCCCTTTCACTCCCAGACCAATGAGGCCTGGTTTACCAAGACCCCGGGACTCAAAGTGGCCTATCCCGCCTTTCCTTATGATGCAAAGGGACTTCTGGCGACGGCTATCAATGATCCCAATCCCGTGCTATTTTTTGAACATAAGGGCCTGTATCGAAGCATATATCAAGATGTTCCGACGGATTATTACACCCTGCCCTTTGGAAAGGCGACCTTGCTGAGAAAAGGCGATCAGATTACCATCGTTTCCTACGGGGCGGGGGTGCATTGGGCACTAAGGACTTTGGAAGAGCATCCGGACATCGAGGCCGACCTTATCGATTTACGTACGTTGATGCCCTTGGATATGGCTACCATTTATACATCCCTCGAAAAAACCGGGAAACTGATTATCCTACAAGAAGATAGTCTGTTCGGGGGCATTGCCAGTGATATATCCGCCTTGGTCATGGAAAACCGTTTTGAGTATTTGGACGGTCCCATCAAACGGGTCGCCAGTTTGGAAACTCCCATCCCTTTCTCCAAAAATCTGGAAGACGGTTATCTCCCCAAACAAAGGTTCGTCACGGCACTTCTAGAGCTGTTGGCATACTAGCTCTGGTCGGTAGTTGCAATCGAGCCAATATATTCTTGGTTTACAGCAACAATAAACGCCGATAAAAATCAACTTTGTGGTAATTTAAACCTTGGATGTCCGTTTCATCGTATAAGCATGCAAGTATTTTTTAGCAACAACCTTTTAAACAGAGATTTATGATTAGAAATAGTATTGTATTATTTGCAGCAAGCCTGCTTATGTTTTCATGTTCTACCTCGAAACAAGTTCGGAACGACCGCAAAATGGTCGATGGAACCTGGACGCTTGACAATGTCGGATATGAGGGCAGCGAAGGCGATTTCAAGGCACAACTGTTCGACGATGCTTCCGCGGTATGCTTTGAGGGCAGTACCTGGTTTTTCAGGAACAATAACAGCACCGGGAACTACACGATCCAACCGGGAAGCCTGTGTTCGGGTGGCCAGCGCAATATCCGTTGGTCCATCATCGAAAATCAAGGTGGCGGCGAACAGTTACAGTTCAAGTACATCGACGAGAAGAAAAACGATATTTACGGCAAACAGGGCTACCGGTTGGATGTAGTGTCCTTGGCCCCCTCCCAAATGACCTTGAAATCGAATGTGACGGTCGAGGGCGATCCCGTTTCCGTAATTTATGAGTTCAGCCGTCAGTAAATAATTTTTAACTAATAATTCAGACCTATGAAACGTATATTCTTAAAATCGACCTACCTGGTCATGGCGCTCGCCATGGTGATGGGTTGTAATACCGTAAAAAACGCGAACAACAAACAAAAAGGAGCCGCCATCGGTGCCGGAAGCGGTGCCGCGATCGGAGGCGTTATAGGCAATAATGTCGGAGATGGCAACAATACCGTATTGGGTGCCATTTTAGGTGCAGCAGTGGGTGGCGTAGCCGGTGGATTTATCGGAAACCGTATGGACCGACAGGCGGAACGTATCGAAACAGAAATTCCGGGGGCCGAGGTGACCAGGGTCGGGGAAGGCATTAATGTTACCTTTAACGAAGGGCAAGGGGTGCACTTCGATACCGATAAATCGGACGTAAAAGGCACTTCGGTGAGTACGCTCAATAGCATGGCCGAGATTTTGAAGGAATATCCTAAGACCAACATATTGGTAGAAGGCCATACGGACAGTGCCGGTCCCGATGCCTATAACATGGACCTTTCCAAAAAACGGGCAACCTCGGTGACCGATTATCTGGTTTCCCAAGGTATCGACAGAAGTCGATTCACCACCAAATGGTATGGCGAGAATCAACCTGTAGCCGACAATACCACTAAAGAAGGCAAGGCGCAAAACCGCCGGGTCGAGATGGCCATCGTGGCGAGTGATGCCCTGAAACAAGAAGCCCAGCAGCAGGTAAAGGGATAAAATCCAATAGTTTACTGCATGCAGCATCGCGAAATTATAGTGGTAGGGGGCGGATTGGCCGGGTTGACCGCTGCTATCGATTTGAGCAGAAGGGGGCATCAGGTAACTATATTCGAAAGATATGGATATCCCCACCACAAGGTGTGCGGGGAATATGTTTCTAACGAAATAGTGCCCTATCTGCACGAATTGGGAATTTCGCTTGAAAACGCATCTGCCGTTGAAATAAAGCGTTTGCAGTTAAGTACGGTAGGTGGAAAAGGATTGGAGGCCCGTCTTCCTTTGGGAGGAAAGGGTATCAGCCGGTATGCCTTCGATGAGTTGCTCTATCGTCGTGCGGTAAAGCTCGGCGCCCAGTTTCTCTTTAAGAGTGTCGCGTCAATTTCCTATGTAGATACTGTTTTTGAGGTGGTTACGGAATCAGGCGAAACTTATACTTCAGATATAGCGATCGGGGCCTACGGCAAACGTGCGGCCCTGGATAAAGTCCTGAATCGGGATTTTATCGAAAAAAAATCCTCTTGGTTAGCGGTGAAATCCCATTATTCCTATGAGGATTTTCCAGATGATGTGGTGGCATTACACAATTTCAAGGGGGGATATGCCGGTCTCTCGCGAACGGAAAGCGGAGCGGTCAATTTCTGTTATCTCGCGTCGTATAGCAGTTTCAGACAAGAAAAAAGTATTGAAAGTTTTAATGTCAAGGTCGTGTCCCAAAATCCGTTTTTGGGGAAGTTCTTACAACATGCGACCCCGTTGTTCGACGCGCCCTTGACTATAGCCCAGATTTCTTTTCACCCCAAGCAAGCGGTGGAGCGGCACATTTTGATGTGCGGGGATACGGCGGGACTGATACATCCGCTTTGCGGGAACGGGATGGCCATGGCGATTCACAGCGCTAAAATCGCAGCGGAGTTGATCGATGGTTATTTAAGGGATAAACGTCGCAATCGTAGCTATCTCGAAAAGGAGTACCAAGCACAATGGAACAAGTATTTTCAGAGGCGGCTGTGGACGGGAAGACGTTTGCAATCTCTTTTACTGAATCCGCAGTTGTCCGCCATCGCTTTATCATGGATGGTCAAATCCCCTCGATTACTTCAAAAATTAATTGCCGGCACCCATGGCAAACCTATAAGCTGATGAGCGATTTTGTAAAACGGAACAGAGATCCGGAACTGATGGACGATGTGGGGATGGATTCCGACATCCTCAAGAAAGTACTGCACGACGTGGACCGGACCAATCGCCTATTGGGAGGCCATCAAATTACCTTGCGGGGAGTGGCGCAGTTGATACGCAAGCACCCCCAAGAATCATATACGATTGTGGACATGGGTTGCGGTAACGGCGGCATGCTGCGGGAAGTCGTGAAATTGGGCCGACGAATGGGCGTATCGATTGAGGCCATTGGTATCGATTTGAGCGAAAAGTGTCTGGCCATTGCGAGAAACGCTTCTTCCGGTTTTCCTGAAATACAGTTTATAAAGCAGGACATTTTACAGCTATCCCCCGAGGATCTGCATAGCGATATTGTGCTCTGTACCCTTACCATGCATCATTTCTTTGATGAAAACATCTCGGTTTTTCTAGATCGGTTTACCCAATTGGCACGTATAGGGGTCGTTATCAACGATTTGCAAAGAAGTCCGCTTGCCTACCATCTTTTTAGGGGCTTTAGTGCTATTTTTATACGAACAAAAATTGCGAAACACGACGGATTGATATCCATAAAAAGCGGGTTTACCAGAGCGGAGCTGCAGCGCTTTGCCGAGACTCTGCCTTCGGTGGACCACGATATAAAGTGGAAATGGGCCTTTCGCTATGTATGGGTCATGGATACCCAACGATTAAATGGAGCATATGAATGAAGTAAGGGTAACCACCGTGGCGAAACAGCTGCCGGAATATTGCAAGAATACAGAGGATATCATTCCCTTAGTAGAGCTTTGGCTGGCGGGTCGGGAGGAACGGTTCCGCCGAAAAGTAATTAAGATTTTCGAGGCGGCGGCAGTAGATCGGCGCTACAGTATAATGGAGCCGGAAGAGGTGTTTACGGCAACTTCCTTTGGGAAAAAGAACGATATTTATGTCCGTGAGGTGAAAAAACTGGGAAAAAGAGTGCTTGAAAAGGCCTTGGAGCGAGCATCGTGGTCTCCCGATTCTTTAGATTATATTATAACCGTTAGCTGCACCGGCATTATGATTCCCTCTTTAGATGCCTTTCTCATCAACGATCTGGGCCTAAGACAGGATGTCGTTCGTCTTCCCGTAACCGAAATGGGCTGCGCGGCAGGGGTATCGGGACTCATTTATGCGGAAAGCTTTTTGCGGAAGAATCCCGATAAACGGGCCGCTGTGGTAGCGGTCGAGAGTCCCACTGCCACTTTCCAGCTCGACGATTATTCCATGGCGAACATGGTCAGTGCGGCCATTTTCGGCGATGGTGCGGCTTGTGTACTGCTGTCCTCCGAAAAGGCGGCAGCGGGACCCAAAGTAGTAGGAGGGGAAATGTACCATTTTCCGGATGCCACCCGTATGATGGGTTTCGACTTGACGGATCACGGCCTCAAGATGATTTTGGATGTCGAGGTGCCCGAAACCATTGCCGCACATTTTCCTGATATCGTTCATCCTTTTTTGCGGAAGCACGGTACCTCGATCGAGGCGGTCGACCACTTGATCTTTCATCCCGGGGGGCGTAAGATCGTGCAGACCGTAGAGGAGCTGTTCGGAAAACTGGGCAAAAACATCGACGATACCCGTGAGGTGCTGCGCCAATTCGGGAATATGAGTAGCGCTACCGTCCTTTACGTACTGGAGCGTTTTATGGAAAAAGGAATCGGTAAAGGGGAACAGGGTTTGATCTTGAGTTTCGGGCCCGGGTTTTCGGCACAACGGGTGTTGTTGGAGTGGTGAATTTAGTTTTTGGGTTTATAAGTTTAGGCGTTTATTAGGATTCAAGGATAAGAACTTTAAATTTTATGACGGGGGATGCAAAAAAAGGATGGGCTTTGATTTTGGGTGGAAGCAGCGGGCTGGGGCTGGCGACGGCCAGAAAGCTGGCGCGTCACGGTTTTGACCTTGTCATCGTGCATCGAGACAGAAGGGCGGATATAAAGGAAATCCAGTCCCATTTCCAGAAAATCAGTTCCAACGGGATACAGTTGAAAAGTTATAATCTGGATGTCGCGAATGCGGAGAAGCGCAGTACTGCCATTGGGGAAATCAAATCGCTGTTAGAGGAGGGTCAAACCCTTAAGGTGCTTGTCCACAGTATCGCCAAGGGAAGTCTTAAACCGATGTTTTTTGAAGAACGAAGTCCTTCCGAAGAACGAAATCCCCTGGGAGACCAGAACCATTCGAAAGAACGGAAGCCGGCGGAAAGAAGAAACCTCTCGAGAAATTCAAACTGGCAGGGAGAACGCAGCCCCGTGCTGGATCATAGGGATTTCGAATTGACGTTGAACGCCATGGCCCTGAGCCTATATGATTGGACCAAAGAATTGGCAAATGAAGGCCTGTTCGACGCAGACGCCCGTATCATTTCCTTCACCAGCGAGGGCAGCAGTAAAGCCTGGCCCGGTTATGCCGCCGTATCCGCCGCGAAGGCTACCTTGGAGGCACTGACCCGGAATATCGCCTTGGAATTTGCGTCCATAGGCATTAAAGCCAATTGCATCCAGGCCGGAACCACCGATACCAAGGCCTTCCGTATGATTCCCGACCACGGGAGCATCAAGGAGAACGCCCTACAGCGCAATCCCAATAGCCGTTTAACCCTTCCCGAAGATATCGCCAATGCGGTGTACCTGCTCACCACCGAGGAAGCGCGATGGATAACGGGAACGGTGATCAAAGTCGATGGGGGGGAGAGCTTGAGGTAGGGAACTTAGGAATACAGGATAAAAACAAAAGAAGCAAGGACGGAAGGAGCAAAGCAAAAACAGAAGGGAACAGAGAACAGAAAGACAAGATATGGGAACGTAAGAAGTAATGAGTGATTAGTGATTAGTGATTAGTGATTAAAAAGGAACAAAAAATAGCATGAGCCCTGCACAGATCTTACAAAACCTCCCTTACAGTGAGCCATTCCTCTTTGTGGATGAATTGCTTGAAGTGGACGAAAGCGGGTGTAGAGGAACATTTACATTTGTGCGCGACCTGGATTTTTTTGGAGGACATTTCAAGGGTAATCCCGTTACCCCAGGTGCCATTCTTACGGAATGTTGTGCCCAGATCGGAGTGGTCTGCCTGGGTATCTATCTTTTGGGGGAGGAGGGTGCGGCCGAGGACGTCCACATCGGGATGAGCAGCGCCGATATGGAATTCCTGCTTCCTGTGCTTCCCGATGAAAAAGTTACCGTGACCTCCAAAAAAATATATTTCAGGTTCCAAAAACTGAAATCCGATGTAAAAATGTATAACGCCCAAGGACGGTTGATCTGTAAGGGTAAAATTGCGGGGATGATCAAAACCAGAAAACATGGCTGAGCGCGTGGTCATAACGGGATTAGGGGTCTGCGCCCCGAACGGCATCAGTCTCGAGGCCTTTGGGAATGCGATGGCGAACGGGGAAAGCGGCATCCGTTTTATACCAGAACTTGAAGAACTTCGTTTCGGATGTCAAATTGCGGGACGACCGGAAGTTACCGAAAATCATCTAAACCACCACTTTACATCCTTGCAGCGACGCGACCTAAATGCTACGGGCATCATCTACGGGGTGATAGCCGGTACCGACGCCTGGAACAATGCCGGCCTTCCCATAGCTTCCCCAGAGCTTCCGGATTGGGACAGTGGTATAGTATTCGGCGCAGGTACATTGGGGGTGGCCAAGTTTCGGGAAGCCGTACGATTGATCGATGCCCAAAACGTCCGACGCCTTGGAAGTACGGCGGTAATCCAGACCATGGCCAGCGGAATCAGTGCCTATCTGAACGGGGTGTTGGGATGTGGCAATCAAGTGACCACCAACTCCTCCGCCTGTACGACCGGTACCGAAGCGATCTTAATGGCCTATGACCGTATCGCCACCGGAAATGCCAAACGTATGCTTGCCGGTAGCTGCAGTGATAGCGGTCCCTACGTATGGGGAGGCTTTGACGCCCTCCGCATTCTGCCCCGAAACTATAACGACAGTCCGAATAAGGCCAGTCGGCCCATGAGCGCCTCCGCAGCGGGCTTTGTCCCGGGGAGCGGGGCGGGGGCATTGGTGCTCGAATCCCTGGTAAGTGCAGAGGAACGCGGAGCAAAAATATATGCGGAAGTACTGGGAGGGTCTATAAACAGTGGCGGACAGCGTGGTGACGGCTCGATGACCGCCCCCAACAGCCAAGCCGTACAACGCTGTATCGTCCAGGCAGTGCGGAATTCGGGCATTCGCAACTCCGATATCGATACCATCAACGGCCATTTGACCGCAACCGCAAAAGACGCCCTTGAAATCGAAAATTGGTGTGAGGCGTTGGGGCGGTCCGGAGAAGATTTTCCTCTAATCAATTCCTTTAAAGGCCAAATCGGACATTGCCTGTCAGCCGCTGGAAGCATTGAGTGCGTAGCGGCCCTTCTACAATTCGAAAAAAACTCTATTTTCGGCAACATCAATTGCGAAGACCTTCATCCGCAAATCGTGGAAAAAGTGGATGAGTCCAAAATCCCACAAAAAACTGTGGATTATGGCCCTAAAATTTTGGCGAAGTCCAGTTTCGGCTTCGGAGATGTCAATGCCTGTGTTATCTTTAAGGAGTATTAAGTACTGAGTATTTAGTATTAAATATTGGGAACAAGACAATGTTGAGAGATATGACCAAGAATGAACGCTATCAAAAGCTTAAGGATATTATCAAGATTTACCTTCCGGAAGACGTGACGGTGGACGATATTACCATGGAAAGTCATTTTATCGAGGAGTTGAACGTTAACTCCGCCAATCTGGTGGATATAGTTTTGGATGTCGAGGATGCGTTCGATATCATGCTCGAGAACGATGACATGGACCGAATGCAAACGGTGGGGGACGCCCTGCAGATCGTCGATGCCAAAATCAGCAAAAATTAGGGACGGAAAAATGTATTGCGGGCAGCATCCCCTTGTCATTTTGAACCTAAAAAATAGACCGATCGGTTTATTTTAAATTCAATTTTTCGTTTTGTAGCAAATTTCTTTTTGATACCGTCTATCCTATTCATTAAAATAGACTAGGTTCGAGGTTAGTCTTTAGGAATATGAGTATCTTGTTCCCGAACGCTGACCCCCGGGGCCGCGAGAGACCGGAAATCCAGAAAAAATCAAAATAATACCGATATGAAACCCATGAACGTCACCCAAAAACTGATCAGCTCCCATCTTATCGAAGGCGAAATGAAACCCGGTTCCGAAATCGGACTGAAAATAGATCAAGCTTTGCTACAGGATGCCACCGGCACCTTAGTCCAGCTGGAACTGGAAGCAATGGGACTCGATCAGGCGAAGACGGAAGTGGCGGTGCAGTATGTGGACCATAATCTGTTGCAGACGGATTTCAAGAATGCCGATGACCACCTGTTCCTGCATTCCGCCGCCCAAAAATTCGGCTTGTGGTTCAGTAGGCCCGGGAACGGAGTGAGCCACCCCATACATATGGAGCGTTTCGGAAAACCGGGTAAGACCCTCGTGGGGTCGGACAGCCATAGCTGTGCTGCAGGCTCCCTGGGAATGTTGGCCATCGGTACAGGCGGACTCGATGTGGCCGCCGCCATTGCGGGACAGCCCTATTTTGTGAAAATGCCGAAAGTGATGGGCGTGAAGCTGACGGGCAAACTGCCCGACTGGGTCAGCGCGAAAGATGTAATCCTCGAAATGCTGCGTCGCCACGATGTTAAGGGTGGGGTAGGTAAAATCATCGAATATCACGGGGACGGGCTGGAGCAGTTGAGCGCGATGGACCGGCACGTTATTGCCAACATGGGCGCGGAACTGGGCGCTACGACTACCGTTTTTCCCAGTGACGGGGAAACAAAACGCTTTTTAAAATCTCAGGGGAGGGAAGAAGATTGGCAGGAACTCAAGGCGGACGAAGGCGCAAGCTATGACCTAGAGGATGAAATTGTGCTCGATAACCTGGTACCCTTGATTGCCCTGCCCACAAGTCCCGGAAACGTGGTACCCGTTCGCGAGGTGGAAGGCAGGCCCATTAGTCAAGTGGTCATCGGCTCTTCCGCCAACCCGGGACTGCGGGACTTTTGGATAGCGGGGGCGATAGTGGAGGGGAAATCCACTGCCGAAGAGGTCTCCTTCGATATCAATCCCACTTCGCGACAGATCATACAGAACATGATCGAAAACAAGGCTTTTGGCAATTTGATTACCGCAGGGGCACGTTTTCACCAATCCGGATGCATGGGCTGCATCGGGATGGGCCAAGCCCCCGCGAGCAATACCATTAGCTTGAGGACCATGCCAAGGAACTTCCCCGATCGATCGGGCACTAAGGACGATCAGGTCTATTTATGCAGCCCCGAGACCGCAGCGGCCTCCGCATTGACCGGAAAGATCACGGATCCGCGTGACCTAGAGGAACTGTACGATATGAAATATCCGAAATTCGAGGCTCCCGAGCTGCATATCATTAACGAGGATATGTTGGTGGCACCCCCAAAAAATACGACAGCCCTGGAACTGAAGAAAGGACCCAATATCAAATCCCTTCCTGAAATGGAAGGCCTGAAGTCCGAATACGAAATCCCGGTTTTATTAAAGATGGGAGACAATATTTCCACCGACGAAATCATGAAGGCGGGGGCGGACGTTTTGCCTTTTCGCAGTAACGTTCCTAAAATCAGTGAATTTTCTTACGCAGTAATCGACGAAACCTTTTATAAGAGAGCCTTGGATGCCAAGGAAGAGTTCGGGGGCCACATTGTGATTGCCGGGGAGAACTATGCCCAGGGCAGCAGTAGGGAGCATGCCGCCATCGCGCCTAAATATCTGGGCCAAGTTGCCGTCATTGCTAAGGATTATGCCCGGATCGCCTGGCAGAACCTCGTGAACTTCGGTATTTTGCCCTTGGAATTCGAGAACGATGGGGACCTTGAAAAAATCGAACAGGGTGCACTGGTATCTTTTAAAAATCTAAAAAAAGATGTTCGGGAGAGAAACCCGATTCGGGTTCAGGTGAAAAACAAAAATGAAGATTTTGAAATTACCGTAAGCCACAGTCTAAGTGAACGGCAGATCGACCTACTGATGAAAGGCGGGGTGATCAACGACTTTCGAGAGAAGCTTGCGAGCTGATGGATATTGATATTGGCCGATTTTATTCCTTGTCCTCATCCGGTTTTGGCTGCAGGCGAACGGGAAATTCCGTTTCGCCACCGTACAGTTTGATTTCCTGTATATCGGCGGGCATGTAGTATCCGGCGTCCTCAAGGGCTTCCTTGACGCTTTTAACGACTATACCTTTTGTAATCAGGGCCATCCTCCGGAAATCCTTGGTATCTACCCAGAAAAATACTTTAAGATTTACGGTACTGGTGGCCAATTCGTCCTCAATAACAAAATTCTCGTGTTCTTCGTCCTCTATGACGCCCGGTGCTGTGCGTAGGGCTTCCAGTACGGTACGTTTTGCCCCTTCGATATTATCCTCATAAGCGATTCCGATTATGAAATCCCACCGGAAAAAGCCATCCTCCGTGTAGTTGGTCACGGGCGTGGTCAGCACATCACTATTGGGAATATAGACATCCTTTCCATCGAAGGTTTTCAGCTTGGTGTAGCGGAATTCCAAAGCTTTCACCTTTCCGAAGTTCTCCCCGATCATGACCGTATCGTTCACATCGAAAGGCCGGCTAAAGGCCAGGATGATACCCGATATAAAGTTTTCCCCGATATCCTTAAAAGCAAATCCAAGTACTACGGCACTGGCCCCTGCAGCGGTCAAAATTCCCGCTGCTACCGCCCCAAGACCGGCGGCATTAAGGGCGAGCATTATGGCAATGATAATCAAGGTGTATTTGATGGCCTTACCCAAAAAGCGGCTCATCAAGGGATCGTCGGTTTTTGCGGCCAGTCGCCTGCGCGCGAAAGCGCCCAACCAAGAACCGATCAACAAGCCCAAAATTATGATCAGAAGGCCCATCCCTATGCCGGGCAACTGCGCGATAAACCGCTCATAGAACAAGGCGAGGGAATCGGAAACCGTTATGTTGCTTTCTTGCATTCTAGCAGTATTATATGGAACAAACGAAATGTGCGACCGGATCGATCAAAGCCAACTGTACCGACCGCAATCGTAAAATTCGCCCAAATGAAATCTGCTATGGTCGGGGCGGTACTTCTCCCTTATCCTTCGAGATTAACAGGGAGGCCAAAATACCCGCAATCAAGGCAACCGCTATCACTGTTAAAGATACCCATTCAGGGAGATGTATATAATGTGAAAACAACATTTTAAGACCGACAAAGGCCAAAATGACAACAAGGCTATAATTGATGTAGCGAAATTTTTCCAGCATTCTTGAAATCAAAAAATACATGGACCGCAGGCCTAGAATTGCCAAAATGTTGGAACTAAAAACGATGAACGGGTCGGCGGTAATCGCCAAAATCGCCGGAATACTGTCCAACGCAAAGAGTATGTCTGTCAGTTCGATGACCATCAAGGCCACAAATAGGGGAGTGGCGGCGGTTACGCCCATACGCTTGATAAAAAAATCGTGTCCGTGTCTTTCGGAGGTGATGGGAACTATTTTTTTAAGCTGTTTGAACAACCATGAATTCTTTGGATCGGCCGCGTGGTCATCGGATTTCAGCATCCTAAAGGCGGTGATGAGCAGAAAGACCCCGAAAACGTAGATTATCCACTCAAACTTATTGATCAATGCCACCCCGAAAAGTATCATCAATCCCCTAAAAACGATAGCGCCCAAAATACCCCAGAACAAAACCCGATGCTGGTACAGAGCGGGAATTTTAAAGGAAGAAAATATCACCGCGATCACAAAAACGTTATCGATACTCAGGGAAAGCTCTATCAGATATCCAGTAATATACTTGAGTACGGCATTTTGAGGGGTAAGCTGTGTCGGATTATCGACCAGACCCTCAGAGAAAAGCCACCAAATGACCCCGCTAAAAGAAAGGGCGACGGTGACCCAAATGGCGGTCCATATACCCGCTTCCCTACTTTTTATAACATGATCATGTTTATGGAACACCCCCAGATCCAGTGCCAGAAAGAAAATGATTATGGTAATAAAGCCTGCCCAAATCCACATACGAATATAATTTTCAGCAGCGAATATAGTCAATTTCGAGATTTGGGTTGATGCAATCGCAGCGGGTTTAGTCCCAATTGAAAAGAATTGTTGCCGATGGAATTTCCCGAACTACGGATGCCATTAAAAAATACTTCTGTCGCGTCAAGCTATATCGGAACGAAGTCCTATTTTTAGCATCTAACATAAATTGAAACCAAATGAAGGACACCGAACACATGAACGAAGAGAGGCAATTGGCCCTGGATAAGATAGCGGACAACGACCATGAGATTTACGCGTTGCTAAAGCAGCGATACAGCCCACGTGTCTTCGCGGATACCAAGGTGACCGATAGCGACCTGAACCGGCTCTTCGAGGCCGTACGCTGGTCCGCCAGCTCATCGAATTTGCAGCCTTGGCGGTTTATCTATGCGAGAAACGGAACCGACAGTTTTGATAAAATTGTCAGTTGCCTGAGCGACTTCAATAAGAAATGGGCGCCCGAGGCCCCGGTACTGATGTTGACCGCGTATAAGGAGAAAACGGACGATGGGCGGGATAACTTTCACGCGCTACATGATTTAGGCCTTAGTCTTGGAAATATGACCGTACAGGCACAGTATATGAGCATTGCCCTACACCATATGGCGGGCGTGGATTGGAAAAAAGCACACGAAGTCTTTGATATCCCCGATGGATACCACATATCGACCGCCGTTGCGATCGGGTACTATGGAGGCCCTCTGGACGAACTTTCCGAAGAACTACGTGAACAGGAAACCGCGAAGCGAAAGCGAAATCCTCAAGGTGAATTTGCTTTTAAGGACGAGTGGGGCCAATAACGGAAACTTTAAATGTTAGAAAGATATGATTAGATACATCGGCATTCTAGTTATAGTATTCGCAAGCTTCGGAACCATTTATGGACAAGACCCCCTTTTGCAAGAAGGGAAAATCACCACGGAAGAGAAAGCACGGGAGCTGACGGAAAAGTATCAACCGGAACTGGTAATGACGGGGACCCAGACCCGTCTTTTCGAGCGAAAGCTCAGCGAATTTCTGATTCGGGCGGAAAAAATCAAGAAATTAGACATAACGACGGAGGACAAATTACATATGTTGCGTCAATTATCCGCTCAGGAAAATGAGGAAATGGCAAATATACTGACCCGACCCCAAGTGAAACGTTATGTGAAAATTAAAACTGAATTACAACCTGTAGCAATGGTGGTCGATTCCCTAAGCAAAAAAGAACCATGATAAAACCGAGACAAGAAGTACCTGACCTAAAACTGGAGCTAATCAACGACACACAATGGAACCTTGAGGCCCAGCAAGTCGAAAACTTCACTATGTTGGTTTTCTACCGAGGGTTACATTGCCCTGAGTGCAAAAAGCAGTTAGAGGCCCTGGCCAATAAACTGGAAGATTTTAGTGACCGTGGTGTCAACATAATCGCTGCAAGCTGCGATTCGGAGAAACTAGCCAAAAAAACCGCAGAAGAATGGGATATCACCGCATTGCCCGTGGGCTACGGACTATCCATTGAAGAAGCGAGGGAATGGGGTTTATTTATCTCCGAAGGAATAAAGGATGAAGAGCCGGAACAGTTCTCCGAACCCGGTCTGTTCCTAGTACGGCCCGATAAGACCCTCTACGCAGCATCCGTACAAACAATGCCTTTCGCCAGGCCTAAACTAGACGATTTGTTAAAGGCCATTGATTTCATCAAGAAAAAGGATTATCCGGCGAGGGGAGAAGCTTAGGGCAAGGGGGCCATGTACGACTAAAAAGAATTTAATTAAAATTGCGACGTGCACGTACGCGATTTACATAGCAACAATTTAAAATCATAACTTATGAAAATAGGAATTATAGGAAGCGGTGATATTGGTGGAACTTTAGGAAAGCACTGGGCCAAAGCCGGCCACGAAGTGCTGTTCAGTTCGCGACATCCCAATGAATTAAAAGGTCTGGTAAAAGAGAGTGGGGGAGACTCCAAGGCAGTCTCGGTGACCGAAGCCTTCGAGGCAAAGGCCGATGTATATCTTTTGGCGGTACCTTTCAAGGATATTGATAAAATTGCCGAGCTCTATGCGGGGGAATACGGTGGCAAGGTCATCATAGACGCTACGAATCCCTATCCCGAACGCGATGGGGAAATGGCACAGGATGTTCGGGACGACAATCGCAATGCCTCTGAATATACGGCTACGAAATTTATGACCGGATTGACCGCAAAGGCTTTTAATACCATTCACGCCAAGGATTTAAAAGAACGTGCTTTCGATTCTCAGGACCCCATGGCCGTACCCTTCGCGGCACAAGATGCTAAAAGTAAATCCGTAACGGAACAGCTAATCAGCGATATCGGGTTCATACCCATTTATGTAGGGGATTTGGCCGCAACCAAGGCTATGGAAGTCGATGAAAAAGTTTATGGGGTAAGTACCGACCAACAGGAATTACGCTCGATGTTGAACATTCCCTAATTTACTGATATTCAAAAGGAAGGCAAACGCTTGTAATTATTAAAAACAGAAAAAATCCGTTTTCATTTTAAAATGAAAACGGATTTTTTTCCACATTTTCCCCTCTAAGGACGTTCGTTAGTGGGATTTCATTTTTTCCTTTTTCTTCTTCAATTGACGGTCCAAGTCATTTACCGCCTCTTTGATGGAAGCTTCGAAGCTATCGTGGCTAGCTTCCGCAAAAAGTCTTGGTCCCGGGGCACTGACACGAATGTTACAGATCATTCCCGTATCATCGGAAGAAGTATTCTCCGTTTTAAAGAAGACATCGGCACGTACCATAAAGTCGTACTTATCTACCAATTTATTAATTTTTTGGGTGGCCAGTTCTTCCAATCGGTCACTGGCATTGACGTTGTCGTATTCAAAATTTATTTCCATGCGTGTAAATTACAGTTAAGTTTCAAATAGCAAGTGTCTAAAAACATAATTTTTTGACTTAGAGCATGGAGTAGTTGTTGATAAAAATTGTATAAGAATACAAAACGTACTGTTAAAGTAGGAAAAACCTAATTTTTAGACATCTACCGGACCGTTTTTTTCCGTAACTTTATTGGAGGCCATAGGCTTTGGCTTATAGATCCCCGGCATTCAAGAAATTTCGAACCACCTAAATCCGTCCCTATGGAAGCAGTAAAACCACAACGATTTGGTATCGGTGAAACAGATAAAAATGTTTTGGTTCAACGTTTGGAGCTCGTTCAGAAAGATCTTAAACGGCTTCGTGTCCATTTGAGCTCATACCGATGTGAGCCGACCACGTACAGCCTGTTTGAAAGAATCGAATTCCTTCGAAAGGGACTGGACAACTTAAGCCAGAAGAATTCCGAAACGATATATATGCTTAAGGAAAAAAAGAAAATGGTCGACGATTATTTTGATGAATATATGGAACGCGCCAAGCAACAGCTGTCCGAATTCAACAAACTTCAAAACAGTGTTGACGAGTATGTTGTTCGTGTTCTGGGAACAAGAAGTGATAAAGACGAAATTCCCATATAAGTATCAAGCCCGAACCGATTCTTTTATCTAAATAGATTTGCTAGTTAGGTCGACTCGTTTTGCGATTAGATAAAGGGCTTATTACGAATTGCCGGAATTGCGAGATCGTCCTTTGAGAGAGGGGCAAGTCTTAAACCTTAGGATACAAATCCATTTCGCCAAAACTTATTTTCTATTTGACATAATGTAAATTATAGTACAGTTATGAGCATAGGTATTTGTTATTCACCATCTTACCTGTAAGCTATAATTATATTATGTCAAATATCCCTGACCTTTGTAGTTTTTATGGGAATTATCAACGGGGTCATCGGCATTTTTAATTTACGTTTCTTGAACCTTTCTACTCAAAACAGAATTTATTCTAAGCTGGGAAATCCAAGACTTCCCGTATACGAGAATCCTCGCAACGCTGTATCTATAATTAGCCGTTATGTAAAATTGCCATAAGGTATAGGTGATTTCGGTGTATTCCTAACCCTTTTGCAGGTTACTCTCATAGTCAATGCGTTGGCTTAAAACTCTAAGAACAAAAGTTCCGCTTGCCGCTAGTAAGTAAAATATGGTGTGCGCCATATAGAGAATCTTTTCAAATCTTCAATAAACTCCGAGGCATCACGACCTAAATTCACATTTTCAACAAGTGTTTCAAACACTTCGTGCATAGCATAAAAGTAGTTTTGTGCTTGCGATAGCCCAAACTTGTAAATACCAAACCCATACATTGCTGCCAAATCTATTTCGGCTTTTCTAGAAAGTCTATAGACTGCCATCTTCCCGCATACGTGCTTCGACTTCTTTCATGATATCAGGCAACGATTTATTGCTTACACTGCTTTCAAGACCCTCAACAAGTTTTGTTTTTAGCGAAATAAACTTGGCATTGTTAGCTTGGTCCAGACGTACAAGATTTCTTAGATATTCGCTGTCATTTGTGAATTCCCCTACTTCGATTCGCGCTTTTATCCATTTATTCTGCTGTTCGGTAAAAGTTACCGTTTTTCGAACTGTTGCCATAAAACCAATACTTAAATTATCATAAGATTTTTATACTACCGAATTCACCACATGTAATCTAGATATGTGTAGGCCATTTAAAACATGGTGGAATCTTCTCATTGTATTTCTACTGTTGGAAATATCAATTAAACCATCGTTATCAAGAAATACCCTGTTGCTACCTAACGCAATACAACCATTTAATTGTCTTACAAAATTCGCAGCGTGAAATTTACATTCTCTTCTATTGGGCACGTTATAAATTTCCCATAAATGCGTTTGGAACCTAGGGGACCATTCTAACCTTAAATCATACTTACCGGCCGGTATACATGAGATGTTCCTAACATTGTTTAGCCAACCTCTTTCTAGACTTTGAGATGTGAAAACGATTTTATTTTCCGCATTTCTAACCACACAAATACCTAAGCATTGATTGCGATTTATTAAATCTCTAATTACGAATACGGTCATACTGTATTAATTTAGAAAGTTAACCATAGTGGGCGGCATTGCTTAAAATTTACTAATAAAACCATCTATTTGTGAAGTAAGTTTTCCGCCAATAGAGTTTTCAGAGAGACCCAAGAAAACACCCACCAAAAATGCTAGATTTCGATAGTCAATATTTAACAGATTGCTTGTGTCAAAGAACTCACCAATCTTAATATTTACAAAATTTGTTAGGAACATAAAGTAAAAGCATATCGAAATCAGCAAAACGATTATCAGTCGTATCAAGGGGCCACTCTTGTTGTCGCTGAGAATTCTTAAGTCGCTAAAGACAATTTCTTTTTTTCGAATCGCAAACGAAAGCCATGCGCCTATAGAGGCACCAATTAGTATGAACAATCCATTGTTAAATAATACAGGGTCGATCATTGAGGTAATGTTGAAAGTTACCCATCTAAAATTCTGTAGGACAAGTATAAGTAGGCAACTGCCAATAACCACAAGCGAATAAATACCTAAAGCCTTAAGAAAAGAATGTTTGAGCTCGTCTCCTTTTCGTAAAACAAGCTCATTCCTGAACTGCTCCAATTGCAATATTGCCAATTCTAAGAAGGTAGAAGTACCCCCAACCCTAGCTATGCCAGCTAGAGAACGCATTAATGATTCTCGTGCTTTTCCTCCATAAATCTCATTGACCGTATTCTGCACCTTGTCCAAATCCGCAACAAAAAGTGAAAGTTCGGAAGGCCACGCTTGCTTCGGTTTCTTAAAGCGAATATTTATATCGTCCATGGTGTCATTAAGTTCAGCGGTGAAATAAATAACATTCAATGGTGCAGTGGGTGGGCGGAGCGGTGGTTCTGTATCCTCTGGTGGCGTTGATGTCGAATCAGTGGAGTTATTGCCTTTAGGAGGCGGAAAATCGATACTTTCAGTTAATATTTCACTATCAACAGCATGTTCATCCGTTTCGAGTAGATTACGATGGATAGCTTTCCAATCTTCGGAAGTCAAATCCATGTTTTTTATATACGATATACTCATTCTTTCATAGAGCTTCCTATCATTTAATAAGGTATTTAGTCTTTTGTAATCTGGGACATCATTTGAAAAGAGTTGCAAAAAGCTTTTTTGCAACTCATTGAGTTCTTCGGGAACAACCGTTTTTAACGCTTCTATAAACTGAACGATATGAGTTTGATTTTTGGTTTCCATGATTGAAGATTTAAACGCAATCGGCCCTTTGACTAAGTGTTATCTTTATCGCTAGACTTGGTAGATTGACTCGGAAACCAATCGTCGGAATCGATATCAATAGAACCGAGATAAGGTTTGTTCAATCCACCCGATTCCGTAAAATTAGAGATAGTTCCAAGAGTTTTTTGCCAATCTTTTTCATCAAGATCAATAGTGACTTCATGACCTGGAAAGTCCAAATTAATGCCTTTGTACAGGGCTTTCTTATCTATAATTCCTTCAATATTTTCTCCGGCATCCAAGTTCTTTGACATCACATTGGACATAAATTCATTTTGTTCTTTAGTCCGTTGTTTTTCAGGAATGCCATAAATTTCCTTTAAAATTCTCAAAAGATGCTTCTCAAGTTTTTTCATGGTTGTCCTTACTTTAGGTTCACATTACACCTTGGATTGCAGATCACATATGCGTATTTATCTCAGACGGGTAGTATATGCTTTTTCCAGATATCCAAGACCAAATAAGATAAGCTAACGTTATTAATCAGCTCAAAAGTTTTTAGATGAAGCTTTTCTAACTTCTCTTGACAATGAATAGGACAGTTTTAACCATACCAAATAAATAAATTTGAATAATTAAATACATGATATGCCCATTACCGCGTGTTTTCATGTTTAATTAAAGGGGGGAAGAAATAAAAAAAGGAAGTACTTTTTATAATACTTATAAATATACAAAAAATTAACAAGAATAAAAGCACCTATTCTGGCAACAAGTTAAAATTTGTAGTAAAATATCATTCTAGAAACATCACACTCCCCTCCCACCGTCTACTCGCATTTAGATTTTCCCTTACCTCGTGAGAAGAATCTATTTGAGATTCATTAAAATGAATAGGCTTGTAACACAGCATAACGCACGGTTACAAGCCTTTACTAACATTAATTCTCTCTCTCCCTTTAAAAGTAAAAGGACTATTTTTTGTTATTTCTTACCCTTTTTCTTCATATTCACAAAACCTACTGGCTGTAGCAATTCTTCCATTTTTGCAATATGCAGCCCCTCCCTGGAACCTGAAGATTTAGCTGCAACACCTTGTGTTCCCTTAGGTAAATCGTATGATTCGCCAACAGAAGCCGAACCATAACCTAAATCTTTCATGGACCCGGCGGTAATTCTACTTAAAGGATTTTCACCCAAGTTCAAAAAACCGGTCATCAGCTCATTGTTAAGTGCTTCCTCGTCCCAATGGCCAAATCTAGTTCCTGGGCCGAAATCACCTTCAATTGGCAATTCTAGAGTTCCGCCTTCGGCATTCCAGAAAACATTGGCTTTTCTCCCTAAGAAATATGGGTTATCATCTGAACCGCCTCGTAGTGTTCGGTCAAAACCGAAAGGCGCAACGTTCCAAAGTGTACCTATACCCAAAACGTGACCCATCTCATGAACTATTACCTCCTCGAACAGATTCAATTCTTCTAAAAAATCTAAGTCGGCTACATCAAAAAACATAATCCCGGACAAGGTTAGAAAATCATCGGTACGAACAAATTGCGGCCCGGCTTGACCAAGAATATTTCCAGGACCATCAATCGGGGCCAAGGCCACCTCGATAATGATGTCATCAACAGTTCCTTCGTCCACAAGAGGTGGAAATCCTTCAAAGGCCGAAGGAAGCGTGCCTGTAAAAGATGGCTCATCTTTGATAATGATTCGTTCCCATCGTGCGGCGGCTGCCTCGAAAACCTCTTGCTGTCGTGGGGTCGGGGGTAAAAGGTAGCTCAAGGTAATATTGAAGCGACCACGATCTACTCCTGGTGCTTGGGTTGTTTTTAATGCATCAGTTCCTAAATCATCTATAATAATCGGCTCCGCAGGTGGAGTTTTTAAGGCTATCGTAAGGTCTTGTGAATCAGCTAGCGGTTGCATATCCGTCGATATCGCTTCCTCAGAGCAAGAGGTTAAGAGCAAGGTGCTGAAAACTAATCCACAACCAATTAGCCGTAGGGAGCTTTGTAATGTGTTCCTCATAATAGTAAAGTTTAAATAGTTAAAAATTGAGCCGAACTAACAACTCCTTTCCTTTCCTGTTAAAATTAGCACAATAAAACAGAAATGGCAATGTCACGCAACAATTTCAACGCTATAATCTCATTCTTCTGTTTTACAGCTTTTTCGTGGTTCACTAAAATTATAAAGTAACATCCCCCCAAGCATCATCCAACATTTGCTCCAATCCGTATTTCGGCTGCCATCCCAATAAAAATTTTGCTTTGCTATTATCAAGCCAAGTGGAATGGTAGTCCGTTGCCGCCTTTACCGATTTGACCTTTTGGGTGTCTAGAAGATAATCGGCAGCCTTGCCATAATCAAAGGGGCGGTCCATGGCTATATTGAAGGTCTGCTGTTTTGCCTTCTTATGGTCTAAAGCGATAATCATGGCGGACACCAGGTCGTTGAGATGCACCATATTCCTTTTCATAGGGTTTCCATTGGCATCGAGCATGAGGGGGATTTTGTTCTCTTTTTGATATTCCAATGCGGTTTGGGCGTCGACCATTTTATACCATTCGGGTACGCCGAATACCTCTTTTTCGAAGCTTAGGTGCCGCCTTAAATCATCCCCTTGCATGATCCAAGGGGCGCGAAGGCAGGTACCATCAAGATCGTATTGCACGAAGTACTGACGTAGCATGGTTTCCTCAAGTACTTTAGATAAGGCATAGCATCCGGGATAAGCTGTAAAGTCCTGCTCTTCGGTAATAGGATTTTTGTGGGGATAAAAATAGTGCCCCACGCTGGCATCTCCACCGATCAATATAAAGCGTTTAAAACTACCGGATTTCCTACAACTTTCCAGTAACCAGAACAATCCCTTTATGGCCACATCCATAATGGTCTCAGCATCCTCTTTGGGGGTTGCCAAGTGAATTACATGGGTGATATCCTTCACTGCCTTTTGCACCGTAGTATGGTCGGATATTGAACCATGCATAACCTCCAAACGGTCATTGGGGGTTAAACTGCGCTTATGGCAGAGCGCTCTTAGGGTTCCTTTTTGATTTGGGTCGGCCAGAAATGCCTCAGTGAAGGCATGGCCTACTTTTCCGGTGGCTCCGGTAACCAAGATCTTTTTTTCGATTGTCTTCATAGATACGTAGATCTGGACTTAATTAAATTTAATATCTTTACAAACACTAAAACCACAAACTATTATGAAAATTTTGAAAAACTTTAGACATTTTGCCCTGATGATGCTCTTATTCAGCTTTGTTGCGGCAGGAACATTAAGCTCTTGCAGAGATCAAAAAAAGGAAACAACGACCGAAGAAGCGGGAGCGCCTGAAAGCGACGAACACCCAACGGAAGCTGCTGCCGATGAAGAGCATCCTACGGAAGATGCGGGTGGCGAAGAACATCCTACCGACGATTCTTCCGATGAAGAGCATCCCAATAATTAAAGAATAATGTCATCGTGTCCGTCCGATTTTTTGTCGGACAACTGACTTTCCTGATTAAAGCATATCCCGAGCATCGATTTTCGATGTCTCGGGATTTTAAATCTGCAAATATTTACTGGAGGCAAACCTTACTTGAGACTTGCCATTTCTTTGGCGGGCCGGCCCTCGGTACGCCGCTCAAAGGAGAAAAAGGTTTCGGGGAAGGCAGGGGCACCCCCTACTTCCATTACGGGATAAGCCAAAAAGTTGATGGGTCCCGATTGCGGACCGGGTTCAATTTGTAGGTCCCGACCACGGGTGAACTCGATACGGTTCGCCGGATGCCGCCCAAAGTAATAGGTGGCCAACGCACTGTATTTGTTCGCCTCGCTGATATCGACCGGCCACCATTTTCCCTCGGCGTAGAATTCGGCCCAGCAATGATACCCATCGATACCTCCTTCATCGCGGTTCGAGGGAATCGAGGCCCCTACGGCAAATCGCGAAGGTATATTTGCCGACCTGGCCAAGGAGATAAAAAGGGAATGAAACTCGGTGCAATTGCCGGTCAGCGCGTCACAGGCATAGACCGCGTCGCCGGTGCCGTACGTGCCTGCCTTGATGTACTTCATATTGTCGATGACATAGTCGTACAGCGCCCGGGCCTGCATAATAGTGCTCTCGCTGTTTTTTAGCCCTATAATGGAATCTGCCAACACTTTGAACCGGTCACCAACGGGCATCAGCAGACTGGCATTGAGATATCTTGTGGGCGATGCATTTTCTTCGTAAGGCTCTTTCTCCTTCCTTTCGACGTCGTAGGTCAGCACGATTTTTTTTCCGCTATCCGCCGGGGAAGGCTCCATATATAATATCGTATTGCCATATTCCTCATCCTTGAGCATCCGATGCTCTACCGGAGCGGTTAAGGAGGACATGGATACCGTCTGAAAACGATCACTTTGGGGCACGGGAATCCATAATTTTGCGGATTCCTTTATTTCGGGCAAGGTGACTTCGTAGCGAAAGTCAAAACTATCGCTTCCCTCGATGACCCCAACCAAATCCCGGGAAGCTCCTTGTATGGGCACGCGGTACCAGGTTTTGTCCTTGCGCTTTTTCCAACTGTAATAGGGCTTGCCGTTAAGCTTGTGCAGGGTTGTTTCCGTAACCTTCATGTTGCCCGGATCGCCTTCCAGAAAAAAATCCACGTCGTACACATCGCCACTTACATCCGCAAGGTCCACACAGGCAAAATGCCGCCGGGGACCTAAATTGGACAGGTATTCGGTGTGAACGCGCACCAGCTGCAGCCGTAAATCTTTTTCTTCCGTTTTTAATTGGAAGTAGCCGTCCCCCTCTTCGACCTTTTCCGCGATATCGGCTTTGATCCCCGCTTCGATATCGGCGGTCACTACATTGGGAACCTTCTGGTCCACCATTGTTTTGTCGACGGGCTTTTTCTTGGTGTTCGTATTGCAGGCTACCGTAAGGGAAAGCGCAAGAAATAGGAGGATGTGTATTTTCATAGTTTGGAACGGTCAACTTTTGCATGAAAATACAATAATTTCGGCCAAATTCAAGAAACCGGTCATCAATTCATCGTTAAGTCCCTACCCCTGCTACCTTGGGGTCGGTGGCAAAAGGTAACACTGCAGTATCTTGGCAGCGTGCTGTCAATGCTCGTTCACATATTTTTTAAGAAACTGCTCCAATTCAGGCACATCACATTCAAATCCCATATCCTCGGCTTGTTTGATAACCTCTTCCCCGGACATGTTTTTCTGGCACCCGATATGCATCATGACAAATGCACCAGAGCGCTTTCCGGATTTGCAATGGACCACGATCGGGGTGGGCAGGTTTTCAAGTTCATGCCGGAAATCATCTACCAAAGCTTCCGATAATTTATCTTCGGAAACTCCAATGTGCCTGTATTTCAGATTATTTTCCTTTGCCAGCTCCTCTTCTTTTTCGGAAGTGACATTTTGCTCCTCATCATCGGTCTGCAAATTAATGACCGATTTGAACCCCTGCTCGGCAAAGTTCTTAAAGCTGTTTTCATCCGGGTCAAAAGCGGCCACCGAAATTTCATTGTTGACTTTCTTAATATCCTTATCCATAGTTTTTTCCTATTTTAATTTTCTGTTTTATTTTCAATTGGTAAAGCCGCAGCCTTCCATGCCTTGAAACTTCCGGGAATGCTGTTGACATTTTTAAATCCTTTTTTTTGTAGGAGGCTGGCCGCGATGCTGGCCCTATAGCCGCTAGCGCAATAAACTGCGAGATTTCGTTCTTTATCTAGCTTGCTCATCTTATCCGATAATTCGCCAAGAAAAATATGCGATGCATCAGGAATGTGGCCATTTTGCCATTCCTTATCCTTGCGTACATCCAGTGGTAGATAGTGTCCCTTGTTTTGATTGAGTTCATGTACACTGAGTTGGGACAATTTTATAATTGGTTTGCCCGATTCTTGCCAGCTACGCATGTTCCCAGCCAGATAGCCCTTAAAATTGGTATGCCCGGTGCGCCACAATAGGGTTACGACCCGCTCTAGATCCTTATTATCGGGCAGAACCAATAAAATAGGTGCGTCGGTATCTATTAACCATCCGGCCCAAACCGATAGAATGGGACGTTCTCCCATATTGAGGGCACCCTCTATATGACCGCCGCCGAAAGCTAACATATCTCGCGCGTCTATAATGAGAGTATCTGTCTTATTCATTTCATCCTCGAACTCTTCTACGGTCAACGAACGCACAGGTGGCGTATGACCGAATATTTTTGGTCCCTCAACATTAAGTTTTTTCATTTTCGGATAATGGGTCGGGACGGGTGGGGCATTATCGTGAATGGCTTTTTTAAACTCGTCGTAAACCTCAATTTGCATGAACGGATTATGTTTTTTCTCGTATCCGATCGTACTACTCATACGGTCCCCGATATCAGGTCCACATGCCGAGCCTGCGGCATGGCATGGGTATATTATCACATGGTCCCCAAGCTTGCAGAAAAAGTCCCGCATGGTGTTAAAAAGCGCTCGGGTCAATTCGTCCGTCTTTTCGTCGCCCAGTAAATCCGGCCGGCCAATAGAATCTACAAAAAGGGAATCTCCGGTCATTACGCCCCAAGCTTCTTTTTCATGCGTACCGGATATTAAATAGGATAAATGTTCGGGGGTGTGACCGGGCGTATGCTTTGCCCTTAATTTGACTTCGCCGAACTCAAACTCATCTCCTTCTCGAATGGATTCATGATCAAAATCGTACGTAGCATCCTCCTCAACACTTACATAAAGCTTAGCGCTTCCAGCGCAACGGGCTACCAACTCACGCGCCCCGCTCATAAAATCCGCATGGATATGCGTTTCAAAAACATGAGTGACGGTTACGCCATAGTGTCGCGCTTTTTGGAGGTAGATATCGGCATCTGGGCGGGGATCGATTACTGCTGCGCATCCCGCACTATCGTCTCCTATAAAATAGGATACTTGGGCGATACCTTCCGCTAATATGGGTTCTAATACTAAAGCCATCGTTGTTTGTATAAGTTATAATTTTTTACTGTAAAATTGATTAGAAAGGAACTACAATTACCAAAATCAATATGAAATTAATGCTGGTGTTTTATACAGCTAGTACTCTCAAGGTTATTACCTCCATATACCTAAAGATAATTACACATCTATCGATTCCCCCACTTCCAGTAGCAGCAGTTCCTTCCCGGCCTTATCGAATTTTTGCTCGGCCTCGGCATGGTCTATCCGGGTAAAGGGAAAGGCATCGTAATGCACCCCCAGAACCCTGTTGCATTTCACAAAATCGCTGGCGATAATCGCATCTTCTACCCCCATGGTAACGACATCGCCTATGGGGAGGGCGGCCAAGTCTATGGTGGCCCATTCGGGAATCAGTTTCATGTCCATCGTAAGGGCGGTATCGCCGGCCACATAGACATTTTTATCGGCCATGAAAATAAACCCACTGGCGATGCCCCCGTAACCGCCTTCCGAAAAACTGCTGGAATGTATGGCAGTGGCCCCTTTTACCTTCCCAAAATCAAAGCTTCTCGTGCCGCCAGGGTTCAAGGGCATTGCCTCGAGCCCTTTATCGGCAAAATGTTGGTAGACCTCGAAACTGGCGACAATCGTAGCGCCCGTATTTTTGGCGATCGCTTCGGCATCGAGCATATGGTCGGAATGTGCGTGGGTCAGAAATATGTAGTCCGCCTTTAGGGCCTTGATATCGATTTTATCCTTTGCGAGTTTGCTCTGGGTGATAAATGGGTCAACGAGAATGGTTGCCCCGTTCATCTCCAAGGATAAGGTGTTCTGTCCGTAATGTGTGATTTTCATTTTTCTAAAATTTTTGATTTCTTAAAGCTGATCAATGGTACGTGTTATCAAATGCCATGGTCAATTTGTTCAAATTGTAGTTCCTTCATTGCGTTCGCAAATAGCGCTATGGATTGCAGCCGGTGTTCTTGATGGTATAGGTAGGATGTGCTAATCACTTCATCGACTCCTGTATCCCGAACAAACTCTTCGGTTTTTTCCTTGACGTGGTCCTGGTCTCCCACGAAGGTATACTTTAACATTTGCCGTAGTGCCGGATGATCCCGCAATTGCCGGATGTCTTCGGTCATATCGGTGGGCCGTCGCATATAGTCCAATTGATTGGTAAGTACCCCCAACATCATCCGGTACATACTGGTAGAGCGGCGTTCCGCTTCTCCATGACTGTCTGCAGCAATGATGTTGATCCCTGCAATGGTGTAGGGACGTTCAAGATTTTCGGATGGCTCGAATTCGTTGTGGTAAATGGAAAGTGCCTGATGCAATTGACCGGGAGCAAAATGACTCGCAAATACATAGGGTAAACCCAATTTTGCCGCCAAATGGGCGCTGTCGGTACTAGATCCAAGAATATAGAGGGGCATGTCAACTCCTTCCGCCACAGTTGCGCGTACTTTTTCCGCCGTGGAGCGGTTTTCAAAATAACTTTGGATTTCCCGTACCTCATCGGGAAACCGGTGAACGGCACTCATACGGTCGCTACGTATGGCATGGGCCGTTACCTGATCGGTGCCAGGGGCCCTTCCCAATCCCAGATCGACCCTCTTCGGATACAAGTGTCCCAGAGTACCGAATTGCTCCGCAACGATCAAGGGAGAATGGTTTGGAAGCATAATGCCGCCAGAGCCGACGCGAATAGTGTCGGTATGGCCAGCGATATGGCCTATTAAAACTACGGTAGCCGAACTGGCGATACTGATCATGTTGTGGTGTTCCGCCAACCAGAAGCGATGGTACCCCATATCTTCGGCTTTTTGTGCCGTCTCAACACTGTTCTTGAATACCTCATCGTGATCTATATCCTCTCCTACCATAGCGAGTTCCAGAAGGGAATATTTTGTCTTTTTCATCTTGAATAAAATTAACTGTGTTTCAGGGTTAAGCAATTGTTTAAAGATAGGTCTTTCATGGGTCTCAAAAAAACAGATCCGCCTGAAGGCGGACCTGTCGGCGCTACCCAAAAATTCTATCAGTTCTTCAAAGAAGCCATATCTATTACGAATCGGTACTTTACGTCGGAGTCCATCACGCGGTCGTAAGCCTTGTTGATATCACTGATGTCAATGAGTTCGATATCGGAAACGATATTGTGTTCCCCACAGAAATCCAGCATTTCCTGAGTTTCCTTAATGCCGCCGATAAGGGATCCCGCGATGCGCTTTCGACCCATTATCAAGCCTCCTCCATGAACGGGTTCCAAGGGTTCCACCGCCCCCACGAGTACCATGGTGGCATCTCTTTTCAATAGGTTGATATAAGGATTCATATCATGGCCAACGGGAATCGTGTTCAGAATAAAGTCAAAACTGCCCTGATGTTCTTTCATGGCATCCTTATCCTTTGAGATCAGCACTTCGTCTGCCCCCAAACGCTCGGCATCCTCCGCCTTGTCGGGGGAGGTCGTGATCATCACGACATGCGCGCCCATGGCATCTGCCAATTTAACGCCCATGTGTCCGAGACCGCCCAACCCGATTACACCTACTTTATCGCCTTTCTTGACGTTCCAGTTTTTCAAAGGGGAATAGGTCGTAATTCCTGCACATAATAGTGGCGCCGCCGCTTTCTCGTCGATGTTCTCCGGAATATGCAACACAAATTTCTTATCCACCACGATCGATGTGGTGTATCCGCCATGGGTATGGTCGTCCATATGCTCGTCTTTACTTCCATAAGTCATGGTGGCTCCCTTTTCACAGAACTGCTCCATATCGTCCTCACAGGCAGAACAGCTCTGGCAAGAGTCGACCATGCAGCCAACACCGACCAACTGGCCTTCCTTAAAATCGGAAACTTTCTCCCCTACCGCGGTCACACGGCCAATGATCTCATGTCCGGGAATCATCGGATAAACGGAATTGCCCCAGTCGTTCTTTACGGTGTGGATATCGCTATGGCAGACGCCGCAATAGGTGATGTCGATTTCAACGTCATCTTTTAGCACGTCGCGTCTTTTTATGGACATCGGCTCGAGATCTGCTTGGGAATCTTTTGCCCCGTAGGCATTTACTTTTTTACTCATTATATTTGAATTTAGTCGGTTTAAGGGCAACAGAATTGCTGCCCCTACTTGATCTGCCGCGTTCTATGCCTCCAACTTGGCCTCTAAGGTGATATTTGTATCCAATAATTTGGAAACGGGACATATTTTCTTGGCTTTCTCAGCCAATTCCACGAATTCATCTTCCTTTATGTTAGGTACTTTACCTGATACGCTCAGGGCAATCTTAGTGATTTCACCATCCTCAAAAGTGACTTTCGCATCGGTATGTAGGTCATTTGGCGTATAGTCGTTTTCGCCCAATAGGCCGCTTAATTGCATGGTATAGCACCCGGCATGGGCCGCCCCGATAAGTTCTTCGGGATTGGTTCCTTTTTCGTCCTTAAAACGGGTGCCGAAGGCATATTTTGCCTTATCTAATGCACCACTGCCCGTGGTTATATTTCCTTTTCCTTCTTTAATGCTTCCTTCCCAATTGGCGGAAGCGTTTCTTGTAAAATTCATATAGGTATATTTAAATTAGTAATTCTATTTCGTTTGTAAAAGTAATCCGTGCTGTAAGCGTAGAGCGCCTTCAATAGGTATCGGCTATGGCGTGGCCATCTTCAGTCTTCCATATTTACTTTCATCACCGCCTTAGCATTGACAAACTCACGAATGCCGAAGCCACCGTGTTCCCTGCCGTAACCCGAATCCTTCACCCCGCCGAACGGCATATTGGGCTGGGCGAGTCCAAATGAATTAATGAAGACCATTCCGGTATCAAAATGCTTTTTGGCAAGTTCGAAGGCTTTATCCTCATCTTTCGAGAAAATACCACCCCCTAGGCCGAAGCGGCTGGAATTGGCGATACCCATGGCGTCTTCGTTATCTTTTGCTCGTATCAAAGAAGCTACGGGACCAAAAAGCTCATCGTCATATGCGGGTTGCCCGGGCTCAAGGTTTTCTAAGATGGTTGCCGGATAGTAGAAACCGTTCCCTTCCGGTTTTTCTCCTCCAAGGACCACTTTGGCTCCCTTTTGTACACTTTTTTCGACTTGCTCGTGTAATTTATCTCGCAAGTCTTCCCGCGCCATGGGCCCTATGTCGGAATCGCTCTTGGTAGGGTCTCCCATTTTAATCGCTTTCATCCCCTTGGTAAACGCCTCCTTAAATCCATCGTAAACCTTATCTACAACTATAAATCGTTTTGCCGCTACACAGGTTTCCCCATTATTATAAATTCGGCCTTGGACACATACTTTTGCGGCCAATTCTACGTCGGCATCGTCCAGCACTAAGTACGCATCGTTACTGCCGAGTTCAAGTACTGTCTTTTTCAAGACCGCCCCCGCCTTTTTGGCAATGGTCCTACCTGCATCGGGACTTCCCGTCAGGGTGACCCCACGTACCAAGTCGTGTTCGATAATTTTGTCGGATTGGTCATGATCGATAAGCAAAACCGTAAAAAGATCCTTTGGAAGTCCTGCATCCTCATAAATTTCTTTTAAAAGTAATGCGGATCCCGATACGCTTTCGGCATGTTTCAATAGCACCCCGTTACCTGCCATTAGGTTCGCAATGGAATACCGCACGGCCTGATATGCCGGAAAGTTCCAAGGTTGGATGCCGTAGATGACCCCTATCGGCGAGTACGAAATGACTCCCCTACCTCCGTTCGGCAAATCGCGCTCTACTTCAGCCAGTTCCTTACTGCTATGATCTGCGGTATAATCACAGATACCGGCGCAAAGGTCGATTTCCTGTTCGCCCTGTTTTAGGACCTTCCCCATTTCTTGGGTCATTAAGCTGGCGAACTTATCCTTATTTTTGGACAGCTCCTTTCCGATAGCCTTGATAATTTTGCCACGTTCGGCGGAGGATTTTAAACGCCATTCCTCAAAAGCTTTGTGGCACCTTTCGACAGCCTTGAATGCTTCTTCATCGCTCATAAGAGCGTATTCCTTAATTTCTTTTCCGGTCGCGGGATTTATCGTCGCGAACCCATTTTTAGTTGTTTCCATATATTCTAAAAATTGTTTTAAGTGATTTATGTGACGTTATGTTTTTTTCTGCAGCCGTTCACCATGGTGGGACGCCGATTCCGCAGAGAAGAAATCTATTGGAACCAAAAGGCTAAAACAGCTCTAATCACAAAGAATTTTGATTTTGTCGATTTCGGGTTTCCACCTTTGCGGTGCGGTTACTTGTCTTCGCTCGGTATCGGTTGAACGGTACCACTGTAGCGGATGGGAAAACGCTGTGAGCTGTTCACACTGATTATACTATTCATATTCGGAAACAGAGTGACCTCTATATCAAAGCTTTCCGTAGCTTTTTTCATCTCAATTTGAACGATATAGCGTTGTTTTTGCTCGTCTTTTGTAATCTCCATTTCGTCCGGAATACCTTCTAGCTTAATCCCGGGACCATCATGGTTATATCCTCCACCCATCTGTCGCTCCCCAAAATAAGGAAGGTAAATGGCGACACTATCTCCCGTAACCTTCAAATAATTCGGGTTTCCGATGAGACTGATCTGACCGGCCGAACTGCCTGGCGGAAAAAGTCCCGCATCCGAAATACTGTTTAAGCTTGCGGTCGCCATAGGCATTGCCTGATCCGATCGGATCTCGAAATGTTTTTCCGAGACCAATTCTTCCAATCGTTGGCTTTGCGCATTGTCCGTTACCCTTGAACTACTTCCACAGGAATAAAGGATACTTACAAGGAATACTATCAACATAAGCGTTTTTAAATTCATGGTCCCTGTATATTAAATAATGACTAGCTTGGGCTGAAGGGCCGCCAGAATTCACAGTGTCTGACTGGCAGATTACTTTTTTAGTTCCTTCAAAGCCTCTTCAATCACAACTTCTCCCGAAACAACCTCAAAAGCGGTGTTGTGCGCGGTAGTGTTTTGCAACGCAGCAACCAGAATCCGGGCAACATCTTCCCTGGGAATTTCCCCGACCGACTCCAATTCCTTCTTTACTTTGACTTTACCCGTACCCTGTTCATTATTCAAGGTGCCAGGTCTAACAATAGTATAATCAAGCCCGCTGTCTTTCAGATATTCGTCCGCTTTGTGTTTTGCCTTAAGATACTCCTTGAGCTGATCGGCCTTCTCAGGTCGCCCCGCTCCTATCGAACTGAGCATCACGAATTTCTTAATTTCGGCTTTCTTACTTGCATCGACGAGTCGCTTGGCTCCTTCCTGATCGACCTCGACCACTTTTTCACCACCAGATCCGGCTGCAAATATGACCTTATCGACACCTTCTACCGCTTGGGAAAGATTATCCTCAAGATCGGCCAAAACGGTTTCGACGTTTTTAATGTTAAAAAAATCCTTCTGGTCGGCCTTGCGGATCATGGCGATAGGTTTGTAATCCTTTGAGTTGTTTAGAATGTTTATAATGTGTTTTCCGGTGGTGCCGTGTGCACCAGCTACTAGTACGTTTTCCATATACTTCTTTCGTTTACGGTAAAGTTAAATGCTTAAAGTTCACTTTAATGATGCAAACAAGTATAAGATTGACGGATATGGCTTAGGAAATGTACTTCCCGAATTCAATTCGATTAAATATCTTTGCCGACTTCACGGTAAATCCACTATATGCCCAAGCTTAAAGAACAGCTTATCGTTTTACTTTTTTTCGGTTTTGTTACTGGATTGAACGCCCAGCTCGTCAATATTGAGTCGAAACGTATGCAGAAAGATTCCGTTCGGTTTGCCCTAAAAAGTGATGTACTCTTCGATTATACGGATACCAACGGAAAATATATTTTTGAGATCGGTACGAACGTGGCGACGCAGTTAAAGTCAAAAGACCTGAAAAAGATTTTCTTTTTTATCGGAAACTTTGACCTGATACGAAGTCAGGACCAAGATTTTCAGAACTCTTGGTTTTTTCACCTGCGGTACAACCAAAAACTCTCCAATTTGTTCCGATTGGAGGCCTTTGTCCAGAACCAGAACAATACCCTGTTGACGATAACATCTAGAAATCTGGTAGGTGCCGGCATCCGATTAAAGGTAATTTCGACGGAATGGTCCAGATTATACTTGGGGAATACGTATATGTATGAAATTGAAACAAGCAAAGAAACCGATCAGCGCTTTTTCAACCATAGAAACAGCAGCTATCTTTCGCTGTCACAGGCGTTTGATAGAACAAAACTGGAACTCACCGGAACGGTATATTTTCAACCGCTCTACGATGAAATCGCCAATCACCGGATTCTGGGTCAATTGAAAGCGGAATTACCGATTACGCAAATTGTGAGTCTTTCTGCGCTTTACGATTATTTTTATAGTAGTTTTTCAATAGCCCAGGGAAGCGACCGCTCTTCCCAGTTGAAGGTGGGACTCACGTTTAATCTATAAGGGCCGGTAAAGAAACTCGTCTAATCCGGAGAAGCACTGAATTCAGTAATCGGTGCAAGTTCAAGCTTTCTGAACTCCACCTCAGAACCTTCGGCCTGTACCGCAATCTGCCCGCTGCTGGCAGTGGCGTCGTAACCATGATTGACAAAGTCACCGTTCACCCACACCTTAATTTCGTTATCGAGACATTCAACAACCATCCGGTTCCACTCCCCTACCGGATTTTCAGAATTGTCGGTCAGATTTAAAATCCGTCTTTTTTCACCTTCGGTAATTCCCCATTCCTCTTTTGGTCCTCGCCGTTCTACCATATTATCCACGGTAATATCCTCGACAATACACCAGAAGTCACCGGCATTTTCGTGCATCATCTGTACCTCAATGGATTTCGGGAACATTTTATAGAGCGACCGGGGGGTCGATGCAAATACAAGTATGCCACAATTGCCGGGTTCGCCGGCGAAGCGATATTCTACTTCCAATCGGAAATCGCGATATTCCTTATCAGTTATAAGATGTCCTTGAGGTGTGCCTAAGCTTACCAGAAGCCCTTCACGAACAATAAAGGGATTTCTAGTATTGGGGACACTGTCCATTTTGGGCACATCAACACGCCATCCGGAAAGATTTTTGCCATTGAAAAGACTCATGGTCGATTGCGCCCTGGCGGAACCGACCATAGAAAATATAACTAGCAATAAGATGAACCTAGGCATACCTTCAGGGTATAATGAACATGCTAAACCTGCTTTACCCGAACGGCGTTCAGACCTTTCCTGCCCATCTCAAGTTCAAAAGATACTTTGTCGCCCTCATTAATTTCGTCGATCAGGCCACTGACGTGTACGAAATACTTTTCGTTATTTTCGGAGTCGATAATAAACCCAAAACCTTTTTCAAAATCGTAGAAAGAAACCTTGCCGTTTCTTATCGGGTCGAACTTTTCTTCGTCGCCCTCTTCCTTTGGGGGAATGCCCAGTACAATTTCGTCTGCATCTACCTTGACCTTTTCCGATGGGTCCGGCGGGGTATCGACCAAATTGCCCATATGGTCCACATACGCAAAAGGTATGCCCTCACCACTGTCCTTTTCAGCCTTGCGGGCCTCCTTTTTCTTTTGTTTCTCTTCGCGCTTTTTCAAGCGTTTTTTCTCTTTTTCGGTCTTACTGTAAGTTTGCTGCGATTTAGCCATTCGTTGTAAATATCCTTTTTTAGAATTAGGAGGATAAGATATGTATTTTTTTTTAATCTCGCTACAACAATCTCCCTTTAAGCCGTTTTTCGATTTTTTGTTTAATGGCGGTCAAGCGTTTCATGAGATCCATCAATTCTTTGTCCTTCGTTCTCTTATACTCCTCGTTAATTGACAAAATCAGGGCCTTAGCTTCTCGCGAAGCATTAACGCGGTCACTGGTAGTCAATCCTGACCACTTTCTATTTTCAAAATCGGAAGCTCTCTTTAATAACTCCATAATATGTGTAATTTACGCTATAATCGAGATTTGAATGCTCCGAGGCTTGCCTCGAAACGCTAATGTTTTTTTCTTACGAATGCCTAGTGCGGGTGCCCCGAGGTAGTTGACTTTTTTCAATTTATGGGATGTCGGGATAGATTATAGCATCTGGCCATCACCGAACAACTCAGCATATGCATCGCAATCGTTGAAAGCTCACGCTATGACGTCTAGCATTTCTACGGATTAATATTAAAACAAAAACTGGAAATAAAAAAGATTGTTTAGTATTTTTAACTTTTGTTTAAACAAAAATAAAGCCCTATCCGGATGGGATAAGGCTTTTACTAATTATATCGGTAATCTTGCTGGCAGGTTGGTCTATTCTTTAAGGGAAATAGTCTCCTTGGTACCGTCGGGGTATTCCAGCTCCGCAACATCGTCACAACTGCCGTCGCCGAAATCAACGAATACCTCGAGACCGTTTTTTCCCAAGGTCATATTGCCTTTTCCGACGTACTCACAGCCGATCTGCGTCTCCAAAACCTTGGGGATTGATACGGTATAGGTGTTGCTATCGATACCAACGACCCAATCACCGTCAACGGTGACCCTACTGCTATCCGCGCCGATTATGAGAGCTATTCTTTTAACGCCCTTCTCGGAAATCACTTTCCCGTCGCCCATAGTGAGGCTTAGGTCACTGGTGACATCCATGACGAGGGAATTTTCTTCCCCCCCGAAGACTATCGTTCGGGTACCTCTAAGCTCAATGTCGCCGACCGTGAGCTCGTCATAAGTTACGGTATAGGCATACGAACCCCCTTCTTCTTTGAAAACGACGGACAGGGATCCGTTAAGGTTCTTGCCCCCTTCCTTGCAATTGTCGAAGGCGATGCTGTACCCCGTTTCCATCCAATCCGCCACGTAACAGGTTTCGTTCCCCGAGGATTTGGCCGTATAACCATTGTCAATAACGTCCCGTATCACATCATCGGCAATTCCTGAGATTTCATCGGTTTGCAGTACGGTATTCAACTCGTTCTGTGACACTTGGGTCTCGGTCGAACCGTTATCATCATCTTTGCTACAACTAAATACGAGGATTGCTGCGCCCATCAACAGGAAGGGCCTAATTCTCAAAATCGGTTTTTTCATAATATAAGATTTGGGTTAAAGTGTTTAAAACGTTGGGATTAGGACTTTAGTATTAGAAATTGGGTTATTTGGACAAACAGTTCAAGTCTCGTACTATTTAGCGCACTACGACGTTAATAAATCGTATACGATAGCTATCTTTACCTCATGCAACAAAAAATCAACATTCGGGACCGCGTTAGGGAACATCTTTTGAGCCAGATGCAGGCGGGCCATCTAGAAGCGGGCCAGAGCATCAATTTAGCGGCGCTGTCAAGAAAATTAAAGGTCAGTGTGACCCCAATTCGCGAGGCGCTGACCCAGCTCCAACAATCCCAGATTGTGCAGGCCGTGCCCAACAGGGGATTTAGTATCGCCAAGGTCAATCCCGAGGAAGCCAAAAACCTGTACGAACTCGTCGCGCATTTAGAACTGCTCGCACTTGAGGAGTCCACCTTCGACACCGCGGCCATTGAGGGCCTCAAGACCCAAAGGGATATTGTGGCCAAGGCCGAGGATTCCCTGGAGCGTGTCAATGCCTATATGGAATTCCATCGCTTGCTGACCAAAAACTACAATAATTCGGTGGTGCAGCAGATTTTGAAGGACTTGAAGACCCGTATCTTTTTTTACGAGCGGCAGTTTATGGCCAACGATTCCTTCCACTACAATTCCAATGCCCAGCACGACGCCATCATTTCGGCGATCGAGGATGATAATATCCCCTCTGCCTCGTTATTCTTGAAAATGAACTGGATGTTGATACAGAGCTATATCGAAAAGCAACTGGTGGTATTGTAGCGCTGGTTATCCCTAAAATTAGGTGTTAGCTCATAGGTCAGTAGGTGAATGAACAATAAGGACCGCCATGTCCGCTCAAATTAGGTCTCGACTGAGCCTGTCCCGAGCGGAGCCAAGAGGCTCGATCAGACATCTTGCAGATTATAGTACAAAATCGGTGGATTATTCTTTATTGGATATCGTGTTGATAAACTCCCGAACCGGCATTGGTAGATTGGTTTCGTCGTAACGCGCCTCGCGCTCTTCTTCGCCATCGACCAGTTTGAGGTAATAGTGCAATCCATCCCTTAAAGCCGTGTTCTCCGGGGTCAGTTTACGGTCGAAAGCTTCAAAAAGATTTTCTTTTGCTTTATCCTCAACCTCAATATGCCCGTTGTATTCCTTGGGGATGCCCGTAAAACCGCCTTCTATCAAAATTTCGTACTTCATCATATTGATATTTGATTCCCTATCCTGTTTTCATCAGGCCACTATCGGTGCTAGCCCGACCTCTGAAAAACTATTCGCAATGGCGTCTGCGGCCGTATCACGTACCTTGTTCCCGTCAATAAGGCGTTGAGCGGTTATGATAATCGTTTCGACCATATCGTTGAAATTGGCCGTTCGCCATAAGTTTTTCAAGGTTTCGAACCAAATCAATGCACATTCGTCGATTCCGATTTCCAGACAGCTGAGATAGAACGCCTTGTTCGGAATTCCGGAATTTATATGAACCCCCTGATTATCCGCCGTACCGGAATAATAATTGTCCATATGATCCGGTTGGGTGTCGAATTCGTTGGCCGTACCGGGTGCTTTCATCGATCGGATGGCCACTCCCGGGAAATCTTCCGTAACCACGGAATCACCAATGAGCCAATCCGCTTCCGAAATATCCTGCTTTAGGTATTTTTGCTTGATTACCGTGCCGAATACATCGGAAAAATGTTCGTTCAGGGCACCGGACTGGCTTCGATACTCCAAATTCGCAAGAAATTGGGTTATTCCGTGCGCCAGCTCGTGCGCTACCACATCGATGGCACTGGCGAAGTTTTTAAACTCCTTGCCATCCCCATCGCCATAGGTCATTTCGTCGCCGTCCCAGTACGCATTGTTATAGTCTTTTCCGTAGTGGATGTTCGAAATTATGTCCAGACCCTTACCGTCAACGGAATCCAGTCCGAAAGCATCCCTGAAATACTCCCTCACAAAACCGGAAGTCTCGTAGGCCTTGTTGGCCGTTTTATCTTCGGTATCCGGATCACCTTCTTTACGGACCAAGGCCACCCGCTGTCCGTAGGTGTTCTGCGAATCGTAAATGAAACGCTCCCCGTTCCCATCTTCGAACTCTCTTACCAACAGGTTATTGAGGGCTGTTCGTCTTCTTTCCAAAAATCGTTTGGAATCGTTTAAGGCTTTTTTGCAACTGGTATTCCCGCGCTTGGCGAGTTCTTCCAGAATATAGGGCGGAACGATAAAACAGTGATGGTTGCTACACATAAAAAGTGAATTTATAGGTTAGGGGCCAAGAACCATGGGTTCTGGATTCGAAGTCATTGAATGGATACTGATTTTGGTTTAAAAGGGCTTAAGCTGCTATTTAAAAGATACATAAAACTACGTTTCTTCTTCGCCGAATACCAATATATTCGCGTTAAGGCTTTGCTAAAAGTGGATAAGGGATTTTGAATCGGTCTCTGGGGACCAAATAAAAAAGGCTCCCGTCATAGAAGCCTTTATCTTAAAAAATGGCACTGGATGGTCCCTGAATTGTCCTACTTCGACAACTGGACGTCCTACGGATTTTTGCATGGTCGTATCCTTGACATTTTTATTTATATTTAGGCCCGAAGCGAGCGGAGGCAAAATCTGAATTACCGACCGGAACCGAAAACCGAATCAACGCCCGGAGTTGAAACCTGAACATCCGAAAACAAAAGCATTCCTATGAACATCAACAGACGACATTTTTTAAAAGGAACGACAGCCGCCATGGTACTATCCTCTTTCGGGGCCTATGGCATCGATTTGATGCACAGCGAAAAGCCCATTCGAGTGGGACTTATAGGTGCTGGATGGTATGGGAAGAGCGATTTGTTCCGGTTGATACAGGTGGCCAATGTGGAAGTGGTATCCCTTTGCGATGTGGACGCACATATGCTATCGGAAGCTGCCGAACTGGTCTCTCAACGCCAAAAATCCGGCGCAACACCCAGATTGTATTCGGATTACCGCAAGATGCTGGCGGAAAAAGATCTGGATATCGTACTTATCGGAAGTCCCGACCACTGGCATGCCCTGCATTGTATCGAAGCCCTAAAAGCGGGAGCCCATGTATATGTCCAGAAACCCATCAGTAAAGATGTGATGGAGGGCGAGGCGATGGTTGCCGCCGCACGCAAATATGGAAAAACCGTTCAAGTGGGCACCCAGCGTAAGAGTACGCCCCACCTGATCGATGCAAAAGAACGGATTGTGGATACGGGCAAGCTTGGTAAAATATCGCATGTTGAAATGTGCTGTTACTACCATATGCGCGCAAATGGCAATCCGCCGCTACAGCCCGTTCCAGATTTTTTGGATTACGAGATGTGGACAGGGCCCGCTCCCCTTCGCCCCTATGACGGACTGCCACATCGACGTTGGTGGCGGACATTTATGGAATATGGTAACGGCATTATGGGCGATATGTGCGTACACATGCTCGACACCGTGCGTTGGATGCTCGGCCTCGGATGGCCCAAGCGTATTAGTTCTACTGGAGGTATATACGTGCAAAAGGAGGGAGAATCGAACATAGCCGATACCCAAACGGCCGTATTCGAATACGATGAACTTGATTGTGTCTGGAACCATCGCTCTTGGGGCACCCCGGCCGACCCCGACTATCCATGGTCGTTCAAGCTCTACGGGGAAAAGGGTACGTTGATGGGCAGTACGATGCAAGCGGATTTTGTTCCCCATGGCGACAACAACGGCGAACCGATACATTTTGATGTACTTTACGAGAAAGAAAAATATCCCGAAGATTTAAAGGAAAAGGATATCGAGCTGAACGCCGCCCCCGCGACGCGACTACATATGCTCGACTTCTTGGCCGCCATTGACCAGGGAAGAAAACCTATAGCGGACATTCAGGAGGGCCATATCTCCACGGCCAGCTGTATCTTGGCGAACATGGCCATGGAATTAAAACGGCCCTTGGTCTATAATCAGGATTCCTTAAGCGTTCTCAACGACCCCGAGGCGACGAAATTGTTGCAGCGGGGGTACCGCGAAGGATGGGAACATCCGGGTCAATCCATATAATATACTTCTTTTAGAGGAGTACAGACAGGGGAATTGTCAGCATTCGTTTCCATGATATCCGCCATAAAATCCCACCATTTTTGTACGATTGGGTGGTCGGCCAAATTCTGTGAACCCCCATCGCCGAATGCCTTTTGAAACGCAAATAGCGTGTTGGTTTCCTCGTCGAGGAATATGGTATATTCACTGACTCCCGAATCTTTCAACAACTTCTCCAGCTTTGGCCAAATTTCGTCGTGTCTTTTAATATAGGCTTCTTTTTGACCGGGATTCAGTTTCATTTTAAATGCCAATCTTTTCACGATAGTATTATATTTTGATTTTCAGCTATAGTTTCGATTCTGCCGTTTCAATAATGCATTCGCCTCCTCATTGCCTTTAAATTGCTCCTTGACCGGGTTCCATTCCAACGGCTTGCCCAACCAGTAGGCGATGTTCGCAACGTTGCAGACCGTCGCCGATCGGTGTCCCGTCTCCGCGGGACAAATGGTTTCTCCCCTTGATTTGATGGCGCTCAGCCAGTTGTCATAGTGGTTGTTCTGGTGGTCGAACATTTTTGAAGGGTTTTCAAAAGGCTCTTGATAAACGATGTTGAGGGGAAGGGATTCCAAAAAACTACGTCCGACATCCAAAATACCTTCCGAACCGATAAAGCGTACGGCCCACCCTCTACCAAAATCCTCATGTACCACTTCTACGCCGTTTTCATAGACCATTTTGAGCCCCCGAACGGCTTTGGGGTCCACCGGGGGCGTAAATCTGACCGGCCCGGTATCGTCCATTCCCAAGCACCATTGGGCAATATCGAACATGTGCGCACCCCAGTCGGCGAGTATTCCGCCACCTGTTTCCTTGAAGTCCCGCCAATCGGGATAGGATTTCACCACCTCGGGCGCTATAGCACTATTGTAATCTAACAAAGGTGCAGGGCCACACCACAAATTCCAATCGAGACCTTTGGGCATGGGTTCTTTGGGAAGGTTATAATCAATGGCCGGGTCTCCAACATTAACAATTACTTTTTCAATTTTTCCTAGCTTACCGGAATTTATAGTTTCCTTAGCTTTTTTAAACCTATCCCACGACCGCTGCATGCTTCCCGTCTGAAAAACAGCCTTGTTTTTTTTGACCGCGTTTACGATCTGACGGCCTTCGTAAACGGTATTGGTCAAGGGCTTTTCGCAATACACATCCTTGCCCGCATTCAAGGCATCTATGGCCTGAATGGCATGCCAGTGGTCCGGGGTGGCAATGATCACGGCGTCGATATCCTTTCGACTTAGTAGTTTTTGGTATTCCAAGTAGGTCTTTACGCCCTTATAGTCGTTTTGACCCCTTTTCTCCGCATAAGAACCGCTGACTACCTCCTCGAACAGCTTGCGTTTTGATTTCCAAACATCACTTCCGGCAACAATCTGGGCCTCTGTCTTGTCTATAAATTTATTTGCCAAAATACCGCCTTGCTTGCCCAGGCCGATGTATCCGAGATTGATTCTGTCACTGGGGGCCGTTATGCCGCGTCCGAGCACATGGCGGGGCAAAATCGTTATCGCTCCAAAGCCGAGTAGACTATTTTTAACGAAACTTCTTCGGGACGGGGCAGTAGCACTCTTCTTACTTCTTTGTTCCATTTTCTGCGTTTTTGTTTAAGACTTTTGAGATTGAACTCATCTCGCTAAAAAGAATTAACGACCAGTTCGACCACGTTTTTTCCGGGCGTCAGACGAACACTTCCAAAAGCGGCATTCACTTTCTTGCCGTTCAGCTTCATCACCTTATCGGGGGAAGCTTTCAGTGAAAAATCCGCGACCATATTGGCAGGAATCTCTATGGTGTAGCGTTGCAACCTGGGGTTGACATATTCGTACTCCCCGGTTATGGGTCCTTTTATGGTGGGCGTTTTTATGCTGCTCTTTTTCAATTTGCCCATTTGTGGCTTGATATTGGCCTTACTAAATCCGGGAGTCGCCGGGGTGATGCCCCAAAGTCCGCGGGGAATAATATTTGCAGGAACCGCCCCCCAGGCATGGTTCCAGTCCGCATTGGGCTTGTATTTCATATCCCAGGCTTCTAAAGTGATGGTAGAACCGATACGGATCATGTTGTACCAGCTGCGGTCCGACGTGGAGGTCAGCAGGTCAAAAGCGTAATCGGCTGCCCCCGCATTGTAAAGCCCTTCCATGAGATATTGGGAGCCATAAACGCTTGCGGCCATACCCCGGGACTTAATGAATTCCACCACTGATTCCTGCCGGGCTTCGGGAACGATTCCGAAGGCCAAGGGAAACATGTTGGCATGGATGGAAGAATGCTCGGTTCCGATGCCGTCGATATAGGCGCCCGTCTCGGGATTGAACAATTGTAGGTTGATGGCCTTCTTGGCGGTCGCGGCCCGCAATTCATATTCCAGCTTTTCGTTATCCTTACCAAGCACCTCGGCAAATTCGGCCATGATCTTCATATTTTTGTAATAAAGGCTGTTGATGACCGTATTATAATCCTTGAGTACGAAGCCGTCCCGTTCTCCCATTACCTTCGGGTCGCCGCCCCAACCCGAGGGGGGCCAATCCACAATGTCCCTAAGCTCTTCATCCCTATCGCCAAAGCCCAGGTTTTTCATGATTTCGGGGGTTACCTTGGTCGAGGTGATGAGACCGTAATCACCTTTTAGATCCATAAGGGCCTTGTATTTTAGGTCATCGTAGTATTTTTCGATTAGTTCTGTATTGCCTGTATACATATAGTCGGCATGGAACATCAGGGCGACGTGCTGTTGCCATTCGGTGGGCCAAGTCGGCATTTCCATAAAATATTCGATGGTCTGTCGCGCGATGGCGTATTCTTGATCGGTAGTATAATGGCTCAATTGATTAAGGTAGGCGTCGGCCTCGTAGGGGATGCGTTCCCGGTCGCCGTCAACGTAAAGTCCCGCAAAGGTGGTGGCCTTGATGGAGTATTTGCAGAGTTCCCAGACCTGATTCAGGATGTCGTTGTCGGATGTAAAGCTACTGGCATCCTCTTCCCAATAACTATGGAAGGCTAGTTGGGTAAAATCTTCCGCTTCGACATTTTCTTGGGTATTTTCAAGTTCCAAGTAGCGGAAAGGCACCAAAACGGGAAACGAATCCGGTAGGGCTACCGCTTTATTTGGCAAGGTGTTGCGTTGGTCGATTTGTACCGGTAGTTGATATTCCTTTTTATCAGGGGTAACCGGTACTTCTATGCGCTGATATCGGATATGGCTCTTCTTGGCCGGTTCTCGGTTCAACCGATTGCCATCGAGCTGCTCGCCTACGTGAAAGATAAGGGTATGCGGAGATTTGGCATCGTAAGTAAAATCCATTGTCGCAAAGGCATCCTTTCCAAAGTCGATGAAATAGGCATCGCCGCGTTTTTCGAAAATCTTAGGCTTGATGCTGTCGATCTGGAACCTGTTGGACGTAGTTATAGCATTTTGCTCTCCAGGGTACCTAACGGTAGATCTTTTTTCGGAGGCCATTGTAAAGGATTGGGGTTCGGAATATTGGGAAAGGCGGTTGTCCTCATCCCAGATACGGACTTTCCAATAATAGGTTTTTCCGCTTTTAAGATCCTGTCCCGCATGTTCGACATCAGTGGATTCCGGGTCGCGAACCTGTCCGCTATCCCAAACATCACCGATATTGTCATCGATATTTTCTTTGGAGGATGCGACCAGCACTTGGTAGGCCGATTGGGTAACGGCCCCTCGCGGTACCGACCAGCCGTATTCGGGACTGGAATCCAGGATTTTCACATCGGATGGCTGACGAATAAACTCTATCAGCAAATTCTCTGGACCGTTGGAATAGGCATCGCTGTATCTGTAGATCAGCTCATCGGTCTTTTGGCGGAAGGCCTTCAGTTTATCCCGATACCTTTCATCGGAAGCCAAATTTTCAGTTTCTTGGGGGTCTTCTCGCAGGTCGTACAGTTCTTCGATGGATTGGTCGTTCACGTACCTAAAGTATTTCCAGTCTTGGGTCCGTACCCCTTCGCTCGGCGGAATGTGTTCAAATTCCCAAAGATGTTCGATCAGGACGGTATCCCGCTCCAGGTTTTTTACTTTTTTCGAAACCAAAGGCATCAGGCTTTTTCCCTGCCAGGTTTCGGGAGGCTGCAATCCGGCCAAATCCAGAATCGTTGAAGGCACATCAACGTTCAGCGCCAGTGCATCGCTGTCCTCTTGATTCCCTAACCTGGGATCGTAGACAATCAGCGGTACCCGAACGGAATTGTCGTACATCAGCCATTTACCTGCCAATTGACGTTCGCCCAAAAAGTAACCGTTATCGCCCATCAAGATGATGACCGTATTCTGGTCCAATCCTTTCTTTTTGAGCTCCGCACGGATTTTGGCGATTTCGCGGTCAATGCCAGAAATCATTCTGTAGTAACCTTTGACGCTGTGCTGGTATTTTTCCGGCGTATCGTAACGCCAATTCCAGCGCAATCGGTTAAAACCATCCCTGACGATTTTTGGTTGGGCCTCAAAATACGGGTCCTCTCCTAATTCCGGACCGGGCATGGTGGTACCTTGCAATAATTTGTCGGATTCCGCTTGCCAGAAATACTGGTCTTTGGCGGAATCATGGGCGTGGGGAGCGCTAAAACTAAGGGACAGGCAAAAGGGTCGCGAAATGTCTGCCTCGTCGATAAAATCAATAGCTTTCTGACCTGTATATCGGGTAAGGTGTACGGTATCTTTGCCAAGGGTCTTGTAGTAATACCCGCGCCGATCGTCGTAGGCATTGTTCCGGTCGTAAGATTCAAATTCATCGAATTGTTTTTCCAGTTCATCATAGCGTACCCCGTACTTGCCATAGAAGCCTGTTTTGTATCCGTTATTTTTAAGGATGGTCGGATAGGAGCTAAGCATATAATCGTCTCGGATATTACCCGTCTGAAAATTGAATTTGTGCGTCCGCTCATATAGTCCCGTCAGGATGCTGGCGCGGCTGGCCGCACAAATCGGGGTGGTAACCATGGCATTTTCGAAGTAGGTGCCCTCTCTGGCAAGCCTATCCATTTCAGGGGTGGAAATCAGACTGTTTCCAGCATAGCCTAGGGCATCGAAGCGCTGGTCGTCGGTGAGGATGAAGATGATATTCGGTTTGTTGGACGTTTTATTTGAATTACCATCTTGACCGGAAACGGAAATGGGAATACTAGAAAGGATACCTACGAGTACTGAAAATAGTAGAAAACGTGTCTTCATGGAATTATAGGAATAAGCACGGTACAGGATAGACCTTAGTAAAAATTGCAATACTATTGTTGCGTGGAGCCTCATAACCTCCATATTGAGTTAGCTAGTTTTAAGGGGCGAAATTTTTCTATTCGTCCCTTTTTAATGCCGTTGCTCAAAGGTTTTTCAACCGAATGTTCCGGTACGCAACGGTCATGGGTGGGCCCACATGGACTTGTACCCCGAGATGGCCCTTCGATTCCCGGTTTACGGTATCTTCATCGGTCACATCGCTCATCAGCACGTCGTTTACATAATGTTGCATCCGATTGCCTTTGACGATGAGGTGTATTTTGTTCCAGTCCCCACTTTTAATCTTTGTTTTGAGGGAATCGGACTCCCCCAAGGATCCGACCACTTCCCTACTCTGCCAACAATTATTTTTTATATTGGCGCGCAAGGATTCCGCGGCATCGGGATTTTCCTGCGAATTAATGATGACCTTCTCGCCTCGATAGGCCAAGGTGGTGCGTTTCTTCTCCTCGTAGTTCTGTCCTGTGTAGGTGTTCTTGCCGTCGATATCGGCTTGATAGCCGCGCAGGGCATGGGGAATGGTATCGATTTTTTCGCTACGGTAGTTGATGCCGCTATTACCCGATTCGGCAATCCTGAACTCCAATTTCAGCTCAAAGTCCGCCGGTTGGCCACCCTGCCAGATGATAAAGGTGTTATTCTCGAGCAGGGTTTCCGGAGTGACCTCACCAATCAAATTGCCGTTCTTGACGCTCCAATAGGCGGGATCGCCTTCCCAACCTTCCAGGGTTTTGCCGTCGAAGATTTGTACGAAGCCATCCTCTTCCGCCTTATTCGCTTCGGTATGCTTTTCTGGATTTTTCGTTTTGTTCTCCTTACAGGATTGAAGGGAGAAAAGAAATAATGCTAATAGAATAAAAATCGGCGACTGAATGTTTGTGCTCATATTATTTTCTTTTGGTTATTTTCTTTACGGGTATAAACAACAAAATGTGGCGATGCCCTTCCTTACAATTCATTTAGCACCTCTATTGTAGTAGATTGTAAGTCCGTCTTTGCCGGCCACAATGATATCCTTTTTGCCGTCATTGTTCAGATCGGCCACGCTAAAATAGACCCCCGTTCCCTTTCCTTCTCCATAAGCACCGTAGTCGATGACCTGTTTGCTGAAATTCTCCCCGTTCCAGCGAAAGTAATACAGTCCTAAGTCGTCGCTTCCGCCGGAATCTTTGCCGTTGTGGGCTCGGTAGCGTTTGCCGGTAATCAGTTCAGGGGTGCCGTCGCCGTCCAAATCTTTCCATTCCATGGTATGATATTGGGAATTGAAAGGGTCGATAGCATGTTTTTGCCACTTTTTTTCGCTGGACTTCTCGCCAGGATGCTGTTCGTACCAATGTAGCCCGTAATCGTGCCCCATTCCCACAATTAGATCGTTATGTCCGTCTAGGTTGACATCTACCACCAGAACGGGGACGCTGGCCGTGCCCAATTCGAATTCGGGATGGAATCTCCAGGAATCTTCGAAGGGTTTAAAGGGGGCTTCCAGCCAGCCGGTGGGAATGACCAAATCATCCCTTCCATCGCCGTTAATATCGCCAAAGCCGATACCATGTCCGTGTTTGCCAAAAATAGATGTATGGGCAAATTTGCCCGTACCCTTTTCTTTGTTATCCAATAGCAACCGATAGATTCTTAATGAATCGTTGGGGGTATTCGGAACGATTTCTACAATACCGTCTCCATCGAGATCCCAAGAACGTGTGGATTCAATGTTGCCTACTTCGGCGATTAGATGTTCCTGCCATTCGGTTTCATCACCGGGGTTCTGCTTCCAGACCAATTGGCCGCCGAACCATCCGCCCGTAACAAAATCCGTACGGCCATCGCCGTTGACATCCAAGGGAATGGTGGAAAAATCGTCATAGTATTCGCCGTAGCGTTTGGCTGCGCCAATTGCGTGACGGGTCGAATATGCAGGTCCCTCGTACCAAAATCCGCCCGAAACGATATCAGGTACCTTATCGCTGTTTACGTCGAACACCCCTACTGTTTCATAGCTTTCGGATGCAATTTTCTTTTTCTCGAAGTGGATAGACCTTGTTTGAACAGCCTTGGGTTTTTTCTCCGACTGGCCGGTGGCATGACCAACCAGCGCGAAAAAGAACAGGATCAGGAGCTTGTTTTGCATCGACGATCCTTTAACGTGCCGACCGGGCCTGGCTGTTATCTTCCGAATAGATCGGGTTATCAGGATTGCCTCCCGCCTTCAAATAGGCCAACAAATCTCTGACCTCATTGGCATTCAACCGGTTGATCAGTCCGGGAGGCATGAGGGAGACGGTGGACATCTGTTGGTCGATCACCTCGCTTTTCGGGATTTTCCGGGTCAGCTCAGGGGCATACGGATTTTGTGAAATGATGTAGTTGCCGTCGTCCTCACTGATTAGCCTTCCTACCACTGTCTGTCCATTTTTGAGGGAGAACTCCGTCGAATTATACTGATCCGAAATCGTTTTATTGGGCTCTATAATGGCCTCCATCATATCCTCCGGTGTAAATCGGGTACCCAGCTGGGTAAGATCGGGCCCAATATTTTCACCTTCACCTCGCATGGCATGGCACGTTATACAGGTGGTCGCGGCGTATAAATTTTTACCTGACTCAAAATCCCCACCTTCAAGCCCTTCGGCCAAAAGATCGTCCACATCCTCCATTTGCCAATTTTTACCTGGACCTTCGGGTTGTACCGCATTTTGTACCAAATCCGTACCCGAGCTCCCGAGCAACGAATCACCGGATATGGTGTTGTAATACTCGAATTTGCTTTTAGGAACATGGGTCAAAGCAGACTGTCGGGCCTTATCGATAAAACCTATGTAGCTGCGACCGGCTTTGAAAGAAAAGGCTTTATAAAACCAGTTGAAATACTCTTCGCGGAGTTCGGGGGTCCACCCCGTATTGATGTCGTCCAGAACGATGCCGTAGTAAGTGTTTTGTGCGGGCGGCATGTTTTTGAGGGTCTGTGCGATGTCCATTCCATATTGCGGATTCCTCATGATCAGGTCCGAGGCATCGGTCGCGGTACCTTCCATGACCGAGGCGTTTTCCCCTTCTTCCGATTTCAGCAAAGCCAAGGTTTTATTTACAACCTTTGGGCTATTTAAATAGGCCAGGGTTTTGCTTAGGGATTGGTTCAAAACGTCGGTCTTTGCCGGGTAATGCGGATCCAAATAGCTCGCCACCTCGGTTTGTAAGGCTCCTCCAGGTTTGCCAAAGCGCGATAAGGTCAGCTCGATGGCGCGTAACAGATCTATCTGGTGTGCCGCGGACAAGCCTTCATATTCGACGTCGGTCAACGTGGTTAACATACGATCACGTAGGGATGCGTTGCCATGTCGGGCCAAAGCGATCATCCCTTGCACCATGGCTTCTGGATTTTTTTCGCTGAATACCCGTTCTTGCCATTCCTTTACCGGTTGATGCTCCAGTGCGATTCGGGCGGCATAGCGGACAAAACGGTCGCTATGATTTAAATTGGGCCAGGCAAAATCCACTGCACCCTCCGTCGGGCCTGTGTGATAGGTTTCCAATTTTTGGCGGAGGCTGTTTTCCTCGGTCTGTTCTGGTGCGGAAGTGGAAGCCAGTGAAGCTTCTTTTCCCTCTTCATCGTTATAATATACCCGATACAGGTCCGATTCCAAGCGACGGCCCCCTGTCATAAAATATAGGGCACCATCGGGACCGATAACGCCATCGGTCAGGGGAAGCGGTATTCCTGAAACAAATTCTTCCTTTTCACCGGAATAGGAAGCTCCCTCCGGCTTTAGTTCGATGGCATAGATGATTCCAAAACTCCAGTCGAAAGCAAAAAGACTACGCTTGTACTTTTCAGGAAATCGGGCATCTTTTCCGTACGAAACATTGGTCGGTGAGCCTTGTCCGATATTCAAGACCGGTGGTAGATTGTCGGGATAGGCAGGAGACCATTTTTGGTTGCCGGTCCGCCACCCGAACTCGGCACCGCTCGTTACATGACAAATACGCGTTGGCCGGTACCAGGGCATACCCAAGTCCCACTCCATATCCGAATCGAAAGTAAACATATCGCCCAGTTCGTTAAAGGCGATATCGAAGGCATTCCGAAAACCCGCTGCAACCAATGTCCAATCCTTGCCTTCGGGATCGATATGGGCCACCCACCCCCCTGGAGCGCCACGGTCGTTGGCATGGCCCCGGGGGTCTTTGATCAAGGGGAATAAATTGTCGTCTTTCCAAACTTTAGGCAATCGATAGCCGTCCATCTCAGGCAGGTCGGTATGGTTACCCGCGATGACATAGAGCGATTCTTGGTCCGGGGCCATGACGATGCTATGGGGACCGTGCTCCCCCGAGCCGTCAAGTTCCTTGAGTAGGCTAATCTTATCGTACTGGTCGTCATTGTCGGTGTCTTGCAACCGGTATAGGCCACTGGTTTTTTCGAATTCCTCGTTACCACGGTGGTTGACCATGACGTACAGGCTATTAAAGGCGTAGAGAAGGCCTTGTGCGTAGCCCATTTGAATAATCGAGTCCGCTACTTGTTCCCCGGTTTGGATCCTGAGTTTTTCGATTTTTGGGGACAGGTCTTCGGAACCGATTTCAGGTATTTCCAAACGATATAGCGCACCATACTGATCAGAGGTAATCAACCGGCCCTTATCGTCAAAGGTCATGGCCACCCAAGAGCCCTGCTCTTGCTCCCCGGGACTATATAGGTGCTCAGCCTCGAAACCCGGTTGCAGTTTGAGCTTGGCTAGCTTTGGGGGTAGGTTCTCGGCGGTTTCGGCGGTCTCTTTTTCTTCACAAGAAATCCCCAGTAGAAAGATTGCCAGCATGGCAAGCAGTGTTTTGTACATTTTTCGAATTTTGGTTAATTATTTTAGGATGTCAAAGTACTCAAAAATTCGGGTTTAAGGAAGATTCGGATGCTGGAAGTGCATAGAGCAAGCTGATATTGGTAAACGCGTTGCCTCGCGGCTCCGTTCCTTCGGGGTAATAGTAATCCAATGGGTTCGCTTTGATTCTATTACCGTAGGCAGTAATCACATCGATGGCGCGACCGGTACGCACCAGATCAAACCAGCGTTTGTTCTCAAAGGCCAACTCGACCCTTCGTTCGTTGAAAATAGCCTCTCCCAAATCTCCGGTGGCATCATCCAACCCTGCCCGATTGCGTACTTGATTAAGATATATTGCTGCTTCACCTGATTCACCCTGTTCTTCCAGAGCTTCAGCCAAGAACAGCAATACTTCTGAATACCGATAAACAGGCCAATTCATACCATGATTATTGTGCAAAGAATGCGGCTCGACATATTTTTTGATGATGGGGTATACCCCATCCTTCCAAAAACTTTGACTTATTGTGACATACTGTATGGAAGCATCCTCCCTGAGATCTCCCTCTTCATAAGCTGCAATGATATCAGGGGTTGGGATATTGTTGCCCTCCCCATTCAACGGTTGAGGATTTGAGGTTCCAGTAATACCACCAACTTCTTCTGCCGTAATATTTCGCGGCAAAAAATTATATAGAAAAGTCCCGTTCAATCCTTCAGGCCCCTCCTTGAACTGAATTTCGAAAACTGATTCCATATTATTCTTATTATCCGTAGTGCCTGAAAATGCGTCGGCATAATCGGGCATCAACATATATTCGTTACTGTCCACGATCGCCCTTAACTGTGTTTCCGCCTCAGCCCATTGTTGCCGTACGATATAAACATTGGCCAGCAAGGTCCTTGCAGCACCTGAGGTTACCCTACCCGCTTCCTGTTCCGATTTTGGGGGCAAAAGACCGATGGCCTCTTGGGAGTCCGAAATAATTTGGGTATAGAGTTCCTCTTCTGTCGACAAGGGCAAGGCTGCATCTTCTCGTGCCACTACAGGGGTCAAGTGAAGCGGTACACTCCCAAAATAACGCACCAATTCGAAATAGGCATATGCCCTTAGAAAGAGTGCCTGCCCTTTTAGGTTATTTTTTGCAGTGGCATCAAACTCCGCCTTATCGATAGTAGTCAGTATCTGATTGGCACGTGCGATGATTTCATAGTCCTGAACATATTGATTCGTCACATGGACATTAGCCGTAATTCCATTGTCGCTGGGAATGGAAAAATCCGCAATATCCTCCTGTTGTTCGGTAGCGCCGAAAGCAGGATTTCTAGCAAAGTAGGTATTGTCCGAATGCATTTCCGCAAGGTATGGCCCGGAGGGACCAGATCCAGCACCGTTAATAATTGACCTCAATGGTACATAAGCACCGTTGACGGCCTGTTCAAAATCGACTTCGGTCTGAAAAAAAGTAGGTTCGCTTAACGAGTCTTCCGGAAAGATTGTCAGTTCATCTTCGCAGCCGGATATTACGAGACCTAACAGTACGCACAGTATCGTTAATTTTTTCATTTTTATATTTTTAGATTGTAGATGTGAAAAATTTAATATGTTCTTCATTTCCGTTTGACCTAAAAGTTCAGATTTAAACCAATGCTGAATATACGTGGTACCGGATACCCCGAGTAATCAACCCCCGGGCTCAGATTTCCTCCGTCTCCGTCCCCGTCAGGTTCGTTGCTGATCTCTGGATTTGGACCACCCCAATATTTGGTAAAGATATAGGCGTTTTGAACCGATCCGTACAGGCGGGCAGATTCGAAAAAACTATCTAAATCGTTTACGGTATAACCTAGTGTCACGTTACGAATGGTAAAAAAGGAAGCGTCGGCCACAAAGCGGTCGTTGATCCAGTCCCGCTCGATACCCGTAACGTTGCCCCCACCCACGGTCGTACCAAAAAAGCCTCTGCCGGGATTTTCCGGAGATCGAAATCGGTATTTCACGCGATCTACCAAATTGAACACACCATCCAAGTTGGCCGTGCTATAAAGATGGCGTATCAATAATTGGTTGCCTTGGGAACCTGTACCGACTATAGAAAAGTCGAAATTTCCATATTTAATGGTATTGGTTATGCCATAAGTGAAATCAGGAAAGGGACTTCCGGTAATCGCACGGTCGTCATTATCACCACCATTGGTTATTATTCCATCTCCGTTGACATCGATTAATTTGATGCTCCCCACCGTAGATCTTCCCGGTACTTGAGGAGAACTGTCAAGGTCTTCTTGATTCAGGTATACCCCATCGGATAGATGTCCGTAAAATTGCCCGAAAGGTTCCCCTACCTTGGTAATGTGAAAAGCACCATACACCCGGTCTATTCCCTCTGCTAAGGCTACGACCTCGTTACGATTAAACGAAATGTTGGCATTGGTGGTCCATTGAAATTTTCCAGTGGTATTCACGGTATTGATTGCAAATTCATGACCCCAGAAATGGATTTCCCCGATATTATCGCTAAAATTGGTAAACCCAGATTCTTGGGGTACTTGCACATTGTACAATAAATTGGTCGTGTTTTTGGTATAATAGTCATAGATGAACGATATCCTATCGTTGAATAGGCTCACATCCAAGCCCACATCAAATTGCTTTGTAGTTTCCCAACCCAAGTTGGGGTTGGCCAACGAAGTTACTGCCGATCCGGGGGCTAGGTCATTTCCGAAAGCGGCATTGACCGTATTATCGATGAGGGCATATTGCGTGTAGTTACCAATATTGTTATTTCCGGTAACGCCGTAGCTGGCCCTAAGTTTTAAAAGTGATATGGCATCTGTATTTTCAAGAAATGCTTCATCGGATGCTATCCAACCCAAGGATACCGAAGGAAAGTTACCCCAACGGTTCTCCGAACCGAAGCGTGAAGAACCGTCCCTACGAATGGAGGCGGTAAGGAGGTATTTGCCTTTGTAGTTATAGGTAAGTCGCGAAAGGAAAGAAACCAAGCTCCATTCCTGTACGTTGTCAAAGGTACCGTTTCGATCAATATTGGCTGCACCTTGTATGGTGGGCAGTCGATCATCCGCAAAATTATTGGCAGCGACCCTGTTAAAATCACTACGGAATTTCTGAAAGGTAAACCCGCCCAAAAGCGAAAAACTATGGTCGTCAAAACTTTTGGTATAAGTAGCGATATTTTCGTTCAGCCAAGAAAAATCGGTTCTATCTTCCCAAAAGCCCTCAGAGGTGGTCGGTATAGGCCTGTCTATACGAAAGGTTGCCGTGGTGGGACTAAAAAACTGAAACTGTGAATTGTACAGCTCGGCATTTAAGCTTGATTTTATTATCAGTCCATCGACAGGTTCATATTCTATAAAGGCGTTGGTCAACAAGTTGACATCCTTGGTCTCGTTGACAATCTGTTTTGCGGAGGTTACCCAGTTGGCGTACGAAAAGATGTTGCCCGTATCTGCGGGAAGATTGTTGAAAGTGGTCAAGGTGCCATCGGGATTATATATTGGCATAACGGGCCAGGTGTGAAGGGCGTTGAAAAGTATTCCCGTGCCCCTATCGCCATCGGTCCTTGGTGTGTTGTCCTTGATATAGGAAGGTGCTACATTAAGACCAATGCGCACTTTGTCGGAAAATCGATAATCCAGATTGGCACGTAGGGAATAACGGCGATAATCCGAATTTATGACGACCCCGTCCTGTTTAAAAAACCCGGCTACCACAGAGGATCGAAGTTTTTCTTTGTTGGAAGTTATGGTCAGGTTATAGTTCTGTACGGGGGCCGTTCTTAAGAGAGCACCATACCAATCGTTCGATTTACCTTCGTACTGCCTGGGGTCTTGAAAAATATCGGGCACGGGATCGCCCGCATCTGTGTAGTACTCCTTTTTAAATTGCGCGAATTCGACGGCGTCCATCATATCGATCCTACCCCTCTCGGGTACTTGCTGGATCCCCGTCGAGGTATTGAAACTGACATTGGTTTCACCCGGCACTCCTTTTTTAGTGGTTATCAGCACAACCCCGTTAGCAGCCCTGGAACCGTACAAGGAAGTCGAGGCCGCATCCTTAAGGACGGAAATATCTTCAATTTCGTCCGGGTTGATGGCGCCGATACCCCCGGTGATAGGAAAGCCGTCAATAACATACAACGGGTCGCTACCCCCAGAAACGGATAACTGGCCACGTATTCGGACCGACATACCCTGCCCGGGTTTGCCGGTAGTCTGGTTGATCTGAACCCCCGCCAGCTTACCCTGCAGCTTCTGGGTGACTTGAGAAACCGGTATGTCCGCCAGTTCTGCGGCATCGATGGTCTGTACCGCACCTGTTACCTGTCTTTTTATCTGGGTACCGTAACCGACCAGGACCACTTCGTCCAAAGCCGTGGCATCTTCTGTCATGGCGATGTCGATTTGCGATTTTCCGTTTACGGGCACTTCTTGGGCGGCAAATCCTATATAGGTAAATACCAAAGTGGCATTTTCGCTCGACACCGTAATGCTGTATTCGCCCTCAAAATCTGTAACGACGCCATTTGAAGTTCCCTTTTCGACCACATTGACTCCTGGCAGACCTAGGGTATCATCGGCCGAGGTGACTTTGCCCGTTATGGTCTTTTCCTGTGCATGGGCAGGTATCCATAAGAGCAGTGAGAGCATAAAAGATAATGCCCTTAAATTCTTGTAGACTTTTTTCATGATTGTGTTCACTAGTTTGGGTTAGGAATCCTTTTTATTCGATACAGAAATTTATTCGATAGAATTCAAATATATTCGGGTGACATCAAATACGCATCCTGTACTGTCTGTTAAAAAAGAGGATTCTTAACCAATTCTTTAATTTAATCATTAGAATTCCCCGAGGCTCTGCCTCGGGTGTAGCATTTAGCCAATCAAATCATGGAGAAACAAGAGCCAAGACAAAAAGTCTAGTTTCTTGGTTCTTGAATCTTGACTCTGATACCCCGACGGCTCTGCGGGGTAATTCATTATTCATTTTCTGAGGTGGACTATAGCGTATTTTTAACTAGCTCGGAATTCTATCACCGGCAAGTGTTTAAATCACATGAAAAAAAGTAGTGGTGAGTGCTGGGTTTATAATGACTCTCTATCGATAAAATTAAATGGGTTCTTGATCTTCCCCTTGGTATTGTTTAAAAGCATTACAGCTGCTGTTTCTCCCATGATATCGAAATCCGTAGAAATACATGTAATGCCAAGAAGATCTTTTAAAGGGGTGTCATTATAGGAAATGACCCCGATATCGCCACCAAGGGAAAACTCCTTGTCGCGTATTTGATTCACCAGATTGACAAGGTCCGATTCTTCAATAGTGATAAATAAATCGCCCTTTTTAAGAATGATGTCGTCGTAGATTTCTTCAAGGATGTCAAATTCCAAAGAAAACTCCAGACAGAACTTACGAAATCCATGTAATATTCTTCTGGGATACGGATAGACCGAATTTTCTGGATAAACCAAAAACAAATTATCATACTTTCTAATTTGTGGAAGTCCTTCCTTCAGCGCTTCGTAAATATCGTTCGCGAAGTCTTGATAAATTTCGATAAATGGATTCTCAATGGCAATCCGGTTATTGTCCATGATTATCAATTTATTTTTGGGGATTCGGTTGACGGCTTTAACCGCCTCGTCTGTATAGCTTATATGTTTTAGGTCTTCGGTCTTGAAATGAGGCATGATAACGTAATAATCATAAGCGTTCCTGTTTTTTTCGAGCAGATTGATAAACAATGAGTTGTCGCAGTGGTAAATATGAAGGTCGGTATGTGAATTGGCGCCCATATTCTGGATAAAGCTGTTATAAACGCGCATCTTGTACGTGCTCAATTTATTGATTAGAAACAAAATGTTAATTTTTGATAACAACTTCGTACGGGCAATATAAAAACCCTTCCCCCTGATGGAAGTGATTATTTGCCCCTCCTTTAGAATAGTGTAAGCCTTTTCCACCGTATCCCTAGACAGGAGGTACTCTTCACTAAATCGGTTGATCGAAGGTATTTTTTGATCCATTTTCAAGTTTCCAACGGATATATTGTAGATAATGGAATCGACAATTTGCCTATATTTAGGTATCCTTGATTCGCCGTTGATTGCTACATACTTGAGAATTTCCATGGTTTTCATTTTAAGAATCGGGAAGGTAACGAACTCTTTCAAATTAATGAACCTCATGTTTTATTACTCCTACAGTATAGTACAGGATACAGACTTCATTTTTCAACCTTACTTTAGCGAAAAGAAAAAACAATTAAACCAGCATTATGGGCACTCCGGTCAAGAATTTCAAATACGTAGATTACCTCTGGGACGATAAAAAAGCCGCCGAGCTGGGCGACGATCAGGTGGCCCTTTTTCTGTACCGCTCCAATATTCTTGGGGCCGATTTGCGCATCACCAATTATGGCGGTGGTAATACGAGCTGCAAGACCATCGAAAAAGACCCTCTGACCGATAAGGAGGTCGAGGTGATGTGGATAAAAGGTTCCGGTGGGGATATAGGCACTTTGTCCCGGGAAGGTATTGCAGGACTATATGTGGATAGACTGCGGGACCTTAAAAAGGTATATGGAGGATTGGAGGATGAAGATCGGATGGTAGGATTGTTCGATCACTGTATCTACGATCTAGATAGCCGCGCGCCATCGATCGATACCCCGCTCCACGGATTGCTCCCATTCAAGCATATCGACCACCTACATCCGGATGCCCTGATCGCGGTCGCCGCTGCAAAGGATAGCGAAAAGGTAACTAAAGAAATCTGGGGCGACAGCATGGGATGGGTACCCTGGCAGCGCCCCGGATTTGACTTGGGACTGCAATTGGAAAAATGCCTCAACGACACCCCCGGTATCCGTGGTATCGTTCTTGGAAGTCACGGTCTGTTTACTTGGGGCGATACATCCTACGAGAGCTATATGAACAGTTTGGAGGTTATTGAAATGGCCTCAGAGTACATCGCCAAAAAAATCGAGGAAAATGGTTCCGTTTTTGGAGGTCAAAAAGTAGAGAGCTTGCCCAAGAAAGAGCGTTCGGAAAAAGCATCCCGGCTGATGCCGATGCTTAGGGGGCTCTGTTCCGCCGAAAACCGTATGATCGGCCATTTCAACGATAGCGATACAGTGCTGCAGTTTATCAACAGCAACGACCTGTCCCGCTTGGCCCCGATGGGCACTTCCTGTCCCGATCACTTTTTACGTACGAAAATCCAGCCTTTAGTACTCGACCTCGGCAAAGATGCGGACCTTTCGGACACCGATGCCGTATTGGAAAAACTGCGTCCCGCTTTTGAAAAATATAAGGAAGAATACGCAGAATACTACGAAAAACATAAACGGGCCAACAGTCCCGCTATACGCGATGCCAGTCCCGTAATCATCATCTATCCTGGGATCGGTATGTTCAGTTTTGCCAAGAACAAGCAGACCACACGGGTGGCGAACGAGTTTTACGTCAATGCTATTAACGTAATGCGGGGGGCCGAAGCGATTACGGAATACACCGCCCTTCCTAGGCAGGAAGCTTTTGATATCGAATATTGGCTGTTGGAAGAAGCGAAGCTACAACGCCAGCCCAAGGAAAAACCCCTGTCTCGCAAAGTGGCCCTAGTTACCGGTGCGGGAGGTGGAATCGGAAAGGCCATCGCCGATAAATTGGCTGAAGAAGGCGCGAACGTCGTGCTTACCGATATTGCCGAAGACCGCTTGCAGGAAGCCTTGGAGACTTACGGTAGCGATACGGCCAGCTATGCCATCTGCGATGTGACCAAAAAGGAATCGATTGCCGAAACTTACAAAAAAGCTTGCCTTGATTTCGGAGGCGTCGATATCGTAGTCCATAGTGCGGGACTCGCCATTTCAAAACCCCTTGAGGAAACTACCGAAAAGGATTGGGACCTATTGCAGAACGTGCTGGTTAAAGGGCAGTTCGAACTCGCCAAGCAGGCTGTTGCCATCATGCGCAAACAAAATTTGGGCGGGGATTTTATCAGCATTGCCAGCAAAAACGGACTCGTATCGGGCCCCAACAACGTCGGCTACGGCACCTCGAAGGCCGCACAGCAGCATATGGCCCGCCTGTTGGCCGCCGAACTGGCCGGGGATAAAATCCGAGTGAACACCGTCAATCCCGATGGGGTCATCGTTGGAAGCAAAATTTGGGAGGGCGATTGGGCCGAAGGAAGGGCCAAAGCCTACGGTATCTCCGTCGAGGAACTCCCCGCCCATTACGCTAAACGAAACCTATTGAACGAAATTATTTATCCCAAGGATATAGCGAACGCGGTTTTTGCCTTGGTCGGCATTCTAGATAAGAGTACCGGAAATACCATCAATGTAGATGGAGGAATGGCGAACGCGTTCGTACGGTAATAGATTTGACCTCCAAGATATAACAGATCGACTGAATATGAAGATAGACAAACAACACATAGAAGATACCAACCAAAAGTCACTCGACTCCCATAGGGCAAGCTTCGGTTATATCGCGAACCGATTGACCCAAAAAGGCATCGAGGTCGACGACGTAGTCCAAAAACTGGCCGATTTTCAAGTCGCCATTCCCAGTTGGGCCTTGGGTGCCGGCGGTACACGCTTTGGGCGTTTCGGTTTCCAGGGCGAGCCCAGAACCTTGAAAGAAAAAATCGATGATGTAGGTGCTATACATGCCCTGACCCAAACGGCAGGGGCCATTTCGTTACATATTCCATGGGACCTACCCGAGGATTATAAGGCCATCAAGCAATTGGCCGCATCCCACAGTATAGTTTTCGACGCGGTAAACTCCAACACCTTTCAAGACCCGAAAAATGCCGCGGTAAGCTATCGATACGGTTCCTTGAGCCATACTGATGAAGCGGTTCGGCAACACGCGGTGGAACATAACAAGAAGGTCATCGAGATCGGAAATGAGCTAGGTTCCAAAAGCCTGACCGTTTGGTTGGCGGACGGTGCCTCTTTTCCGGGTCAGACCAATTTCCAGACTGCCTTGAACCAAACCCAAAAAAGTTTACGGGAAATTTACATAACCCTTCCGGGAGATTGGAGATTGTTTATCGAGTATAAGCCCTACGAACCCAACTTCTACAGTACGGTCATTCAAGATTGGGGCACTTCTTTTATGTTGGCGAACGAATGTGGCGAAAAGGCCTTTACTTTAGTGGATCTCGGCCATCATTTGCCCAATACGAATATTGAACAAATTGTTTCGACCTTGATGTTGAAGGGCAAGTTGGGCGGATTCCATTTTAACGACAGCAAATACGGCGATGACGACCTGACGGTGGGCAGCATCAAGCCCTATGCGCTTTTCTTGATTTTCAACGCCTTGGTATATGGTATGGAAAACAATCCGCAAAACCCCTACCCTGCCTGGATGATCGATGCTAGCCATAATATCAAGGATCCCTTGGAAGATATCATACAATCGTTGGAGGCGATTCAGGAAGCTTACGCCAAAGCCTTGCTTGTCGATCAGAAACTGCTGAACGACGCACAGCAAGACCATGATGTGGCCATGTGTCAAGAAATCCTTCAGGAGGCCTACCGCACCGATGTACGGCCCTTGTTGGAAAAATCGCGGTTGCAGCACGGCGGGGCGTTGCATCCGATCAAAGCCTATCGTTCGCTGCAGGTAAGAAAAAGATTAATCGATGAGCGAGGTATGGATTCAGTCGCATCGGGTCTTTAACCGAATAACTCAACAATGAAAGAGGTAACGGCCGTGTTCGATATTGGCAGGACCAACAAAAAGTTCTTTCTTTTTGATGCAGACTTTAATGAGGTATATCGGGAATACATCCGTTTTGAGGAAATTACCGATGAAGATGGCTATCCCACAGAAGATTTGGAAGGTCTTGAAAAGTGGGTCAAAGAAGTCTTTGATCGTATGCTCGACGCTCCTGAATTCGATATTGTTTCCTTAAATTTTTCGTGTTACGGTGCCAGTTTGGTACATATTGATGAAAACGGCAAAGTACTTACCCCGCTTTACAACTATATGAAGCCGATGAAAGAGGAGGTTTATGATGCTTTCTATGAAAAATACGGTCCGGAACACGAGTTTGCGAGAGTTACGGGTTCGCCCAGATCCGGCATGTTGAATACCGGCATGCAGATGTATTGGCTGAAGATTACCCAACCGGAAACTTTCAGAAAAATAAAATGTTCGTTGCACCTGCCCCAATACCTCAGCTACCTGTTTACAGGGGTCCCAGCCAGTGAGCATACGAGTATTGGCTGCCATACCATCCTATGGAACTATGAGAAAAACAACTATCATGAATGGGTCTTTCAAGAAGAAATCGACAAAGTATTGCCCCCGATTGTCGCCACCGATAAAACTATCCCTAAAAAATATAAGGATAAAATCGTTCAAATAGGTCCTGGTATCCATGACAGCTCGTCCGCCCTACTGCGCTATGTTCAAAATACTACAGATCATTTTTTGCTTGTATCGACAGGAACATGGAGCATTGCCATCAATCCGTTTACCCAAGGAATGTTGACTTTGGAGGATATTCGCAACGGGAGCCTCTTTAACATGCGCATCGATGGCAGCCCCGTTAAGGTATCGCGGTTGTTTTTAGGGAATGAATACAAACTTCAGGTAAAAGCCCTGGCCGCACATTTTAACGTATCGGAAGATTATCACAAAACAGTGAGATTCAATCAGGAAACCTTCTTCGAGATCGACAAATATTTTGAACCTATGTTCAAATGGATTAGTATTTCCGGAAAAAACGAACCCGATAAAACTAAGATTCCGTATGACCGCTTTGAACATGCCTATCACCAATTGATGATCGAACTGGTATTGCTTCAAGTGGAAAGTATCAAAATCACGGCTGGTGATAATCAAATCGAAAAATTATATATCGACGGTGGTTTCAGTGATAACGATGTTTATATTAAATTGCTCTCCCATTACCTAAGGAATATGGAACTGCGTACCACGAACTCCTCATTAGGCTCCGCCTTAGGCGCAGCAATCGCGATCTCCGATACGGAGTTCAATTCCAAATTCCTGAAAAAAATCATTTTCTAAAAAACACGTGCCAATCATCCTAACCCCCTAAATAAAGATTCACATGCCCATGGATTTCAATACCGATTACCCCTCTGTAAACGATTTAAGAAACAAAGCGAAAAAGCGAGTGCCCCGGTTTGCCTTCGAGTATTTGGACGGGGGTTGCAACGAAGATGTAAGCATAACCCGAAATACCTCTGAAATACGTGAAGTTCAACTACAGCCGCGATATCTAAGAAACAAGGGGGTAAGTTCTACCAAGACCAAGGTATTGGGCATGGAGTTCGATGCACCTTTTGGAATAGCGCCAGTGGGACTCCAAGGCTTGATGTGGCCCAATTCCCCTGCCATTTTGGCCAAGGCCGCCCATAAGCACAATGTACCTTTTATTTTGAGTACCGTTACAACGATGGATATTGAAAAGGCTAGCGAATTGACCGAGGGAAAGGCTTGGTTTCAGCTCTATAATCCTGTAGAAGACGCCGTTCGGGATGATATTCTCGATCGTGCCGAGGCGGCCAGATGCCCAGTGCTGGTGCTGCTCTGCGACGTGCCTACATTTGGGTATAGGCCGAGGGACTTTAAAAACGGACTGGCGCTGCCCCCAAAGATGTCCGTTGCAAATATTTTACAAATTTTGGGCAAACCGACCTGGGCGTTAAACACCTTGAAATACGGACAACCCACTTTCGAAACCTTAAAGCCCTATACGCCCGAAGGCCTTAACCTCAAACAATTGGGAGCCTTTATGGACCAGACCTTTTCCGGTCGCCTGAACGAGGAAAGGATAAAACCGATCCGCGATAAGTGGAAAGGGAAACTGGTTTTAAAGGGGGTGGCATCGGAACGGGATACCGAGGATGCTATCCGGATGGGGTTTGATGGCATTATCGTTTCCAACCACGGCGGAAGGCAGCTGGATGCGGCGCAGTCCACCCTTCGCTCCATGCAGGAAATCGTAGCCAAATACAGCGACCAGATCGAGATCATGATGGACAGCGGGCTGCGATCCGGTCCAGACATCGCGAGAGCCATGGCCTGCGGTGCCAAATTTACCTTTATGGGCCGCTCCTTTATGTACGGAGCGGCTGCCTTGGGCAATAAGGGGGGAGACCACACCATATCCATATTAAAGACCCAGTTCAAGCAGGTAATGGACCAGCTTTGTTGCGAACGGGTCGAGGATCTACCCAAACACTTGATAACTGATCAACCCAGCTAGACCAACCATTATGAGCCAAGGCCGACACGAAGAAGAACTGATCGAGGAAATCGCGGGCGGGGAATTCGAACGCGAACCCGTACCCGCTTCGCGACTGAAAAGCTGGAAAAGCTTCTTAGGGATGTACGCAGGGGAACACGCCGCAGGTACGGAGTTTGTCATCGGTCCGTTATTTCTTACCACCGGCGTTAGTGCTTTTGACCTGATTATCGGCCTTTTGCTGGGCAACCTTATGGCCGTTTTAAGCTGGCGGTTTTTAACGGCCGAAATTGCAGTCAAAAGAAGGCTGACCCTCTATTATCATCTGGAAAAAATCTGCGGAAAAAAATTGGTCATAGGCTATAATTTGGCCAATGGCGTGCTGTTCTGTTTTCTGGCCGGTGCTATGATTACGGTTTCCGCTACGGCCGTTGGAATTCCCTTTGATATGGAAATGCCCAAACTCACGGATACTATGCCCAACGGTATTACCTGGGTGATTGTAGTACTGGTGATAGGCGCAGTCATTTCGTTGATTGCCTCCAAAGGATACGAAACGGTCTCCAAGGCGGCCAACTGGATGTCGCCGGTAATCGTACTCGCTTTTTTGGCCTGCGGTATCGTGGCCTTGCAACAATTGGGGGTAGGCAGTTTTTCAGAGTTTTGGAATATATGGGGCGAAGGCGGCGACCCGTTTCCCGGACAGATAAAATATACCTTCTGGCATGTGTTTTTCTGGTCCTGGTTCGCCAATGCCGCCATGCATATCGGTATGTCGGATCTCTCGGTATTCCGATTTGCGGAAAAACCAAGTTCCGGATGGACCACGGCAGCAGGAATGTATGTAGGGCATTATATGGCTTGGATAGCCGCCGCCCTTATCTATGCCGTTTACATCAGGACCCCCGAGGCCCAGGCACTTTTGTCACAAGGTGAGGCCCCGACCGTGGCCCCAGGGCCATTGGCGTACAATACGATAGGGTTCTTTGGAATTATTGCCGTAGTACTCGCTGGATGGACCACGGCCAACCCCACCATTTACAGGGCGGGACTGGCTTTTCAGGCCATAATTCCCAAAGCATCGACATTTTGGGTGACCATTTTGGCGGGTAGCATCGCGACCTTGGCCGGGCTTTTCCCCGCTTTTGCTATGAAACTATTGGATTTTGTTGCGCTTTACGGATTTATACTGGCCCCGGTAGGCGCCGTCATCGTTTTTGAACATTTCTTTCACAGGCAAGTGGGCATTGTACAGGATTATGCTGAAATAGCCAATCTGAAATTCAACAAATCGGTCCTGTTGGCTTGGGCCATCAGCTTCGGACTGTTCTATTTTATCTCTATACAATTCGATGTCTTTCTTTCGTTCGTGACGCTGCCGGCTTGGCTTTTGTGCGGGATTTTGTTTTTGGTTTTCAGTATGGCGATGCAGAAAAGCAGCTTTCGGTATAAGGCTTTCCAAAATAAAGTTTAATTTTGGAGCTTCAAACAAGGCATCGTGGCTGAACGGCTAGGCGAGGCTCCGCAAGAGCCTTTATAATGGTTCGAATCCATTCGATGCCTCAATTCCTGCGTCAAACTTAACTTTTCTGTCATGGCAAAGATCGAAATCAAGGGTACTCCAGAAAAATTGGAACGTATCGCCATCTTCCTCAAGGCAAATAATATCCAGCACGCCATTATCGATGATTATGGCAATCACTCCAAAGAAGATCTTGAAAAATACCGTGAGCTTATGACAAAGCACAATGCTTCTACTTCTATATGAGTCCCTCGCTATTGCGAACGGACCAATTGCCTAAACCAAGGATAATGGATGCGGATATCGAGAAGAAAGCGGCGGCCGCCAAATCGCTAGATTGGATAAGGGATGGTATGCTGGTCGGACTGGGTTCGGGTTCTACAGCCGCGCATATGATCAGGGAATTGGGGAAAAAAGTTGCGGACGGAGGACTTACCATCAAAGCAGTACCTTCCTCGGATGAGACGGCTGAGCTTGCCCAAAATGCCGGTATTCAGCTTTTGACCTTGGAGGAAGCGGGAACGCTGGACGTAAATATCGATGGCGCCGATGAATTCGATGCCAAATTACAGTTGATCAAAGGCGGCGGCGGCGCGCATTTACGGGAAAAGATAGTGGCCCACAATTCCAAATTCAACATTGTAATCGCCGACTCAGGAAAACAAGTGGAACGCTTGGGAAAATTCAAGCTTCCATTAGAAACCATTCCTTTCGCCACCAAGAACATCATGACGGAACTCGACGGCATGGGATTAAGCCCCGTACTTCGAAAAAAAGGGGATGATGTTTACAGGACCGATGAACAGAACTACATTGTGGACATCGATGTTTTTGAGCAAAACGATTTAGTAGCCTTGAATCATAGACTCATACAAATTCCCGGGGTGGTCGAAACGGGACTCTTTTTAGACACCACTGATGTTATTATTATGGGAAAGGGTGAGGATACCGTTATTTTTGAGAAGTGACTCTTCTTTAGCTGAAAATCTTTCAATCTATCTCGTTGGAAATCATTCCGGTCGAGCATGTCTCGCTAGCAGGCAGGTACAGTCAAGACCTAACGGGTGCTTGCCGGGTTAGGTTCTCGACTGCGTCTGCCGGCCGTCAGGCAGGCTCGAACGGACATATAGGCTATACGTAAGCAATTGGTCCTATTAGATAGTTCGGCAGCTTAAGGTTTTGCTTTGCTCTAATCACCGCATTTCGACCACCAACGGGTGCTTCAATTTTTCCGCATATCGCTCCAAATACTTTTCCCACTCGGTTCGGTTCATATACTGTCCGCTCTTTTTCCAACCGAAACCGGCGTAGTAAACAGCTTTGCCATCCTCGTTCAATTGAATATGGGCATACAGATTGCTCCGGTCCTTTTGATCGGTCTCGTATTTTTCATGACCTACCATTTGTCCGCCCGGTACCACAATGCCCATCCCTATTTCTGAATCTTCGATAGCTTCCCAATAGCTGATCCACCCCTGTTCTTTATTCGCTTCGGTGGTGCCTTCGTTGTCGTGCAAGGTGATGCCGGCGGAAATCGTGTCGGTGCCATCAATGGCAATCTCGAATCTTGAAAGGTTGCTACCACAATCCAATGAAATATGTTTTTCTTCGGATATCTCTGCTCCGTTGGCATCCCAAGCCGCATAGGTCAGCACGAAGCTGGTCCGGATCGGTCCATTGTACAAACGTTTCCATTCCGTGAAATTCTTGGAAATGTGGTAGGTACCGTCATCCTTAACGGCTATGCCCCCTACTCCCCTACTGCTTCCGACGTGGAAGTTGTCCAGCCCTTCTCCGGTATCTTCATGATAGGTGCCTTCGGTTTCGGTTTCCTTATAGTACCATTTGTTGATAATGGGATAATCGACCCGCTTTAACCAGGCATCGATGCCGCTGGACAACGTACCCCCTTTGACGTCGTTCTCGATCATATGTTGAGCAGTTGGACCATAGGTTCTGAACGCGACCCGATTATTCTCCCAGGCATAGTCATCGGTACGTTCGGGTACGAAACGGGAATAGACCCTCGGAACGGTATCGTTGGAGGCCGTGGTGGTGGAATCGCTACGGGATGCGGAAAAGGACATTTCGGACTTCGCCTGGATCTTAGGCTGAAAAAGGACGGTATCGTCCGTGCCGTCCCCGTCGGAATCAATGGTCTGGCTGATAATTTGCTCCTTAGTGGCATCGTCAATGATAACGATACTTCCTTCCGTAACATCGGTTTCGTCCAAATAAAGGGAATCAAGAGAGACGGATACCGTCTCAAACTCCCGATCGACATCCATGGGGTTGGTAACCACGATTTTCTTTTGTGTCGGAGTTTCTTTTTCGAAACATCCCACGAGAGACAGGCCTATTAACCCGATAAGCGCTAATTGTTTTGATTTCATACTGTCTGTCGTTTTAATCAATAGCATTCATGGAGCTTCGGGGTAGTTCGTTTAGCGTAGCTCCGTTATTTTGGCAACATCCATATCCCCGTAGTTCAGGTTCTCACCGGCCATGCCCCAGATAAAGGTGTAGTTCGAAGTTCCCGAGCCGCAGTGAATGGACCAAGGCGGGGAAATCACCGCTTCGTGGTTCTGCATCCATATATGTCGGGTCTCTTGGGGCTGGCCCATGAAATGGCAGACGGACTGGTCTTCGGGCACGTCCAGATAGAAATAGACCTCCATCCGTCGGTCGTGTACGTGGGCGGGCATGGTATTCCAAACGCTGCCTGTCTGAAGCTCCGTCATGCCCATCTGCAGCTGGCAGGTGGTGACAATGCCGCCGATGATCATCTGGTTGACGGTACGGTGGTTGGCGGTTTCCAAAGAGCCCAACTCCAATTTGTTAGCATCTTGGAGTCCCACTTTTTTCGTCGGATAACCGGTATGCGCCGGGGCGGAATTCAGATAAAATTTAGCGGGATTACCGGAATCCTTGCTTTTGAAAACCACCTCTTTGGCACCTTGTCCCACATAAAGAGCGTCTTTATGGTCCAGTTCGTAGGAAGCTCCATCGACCTCTACCGATCCGCTACCGCCTACGTTGATGATGCCCAGCTCCCGGCGTTCAAGGAAATATTCTGCTTTTAAGGGATCGATGGCCTCCAATTTTAAATCCTGATCCGGCACCGCTCCCCCGGCGATATAGCGGTCGTAATGGGTGTAGGTCAGGTTTATCTTCCCCTTTTCCATAAGGTTCGAAATCAAAAACTCCTTTCGCAGGCCTTCGGTGTCCAGTTTTTTCGTGGCTTCCGGGCTGGAAGCGTATCGTGTCTCGTAATTTGTTGCCATTCTTTTAGATATTAGATTTTAGATGTTTGCTACGGACAATTCTCGGATTCGGTATGAATCTTTTTTTCAACCTATCATGCAGTAATTATCCGATTATCATTTTGATGGTCAATGACCTTTCTAATGTGGAAGGCCGCCTATAGGCGCTTCATTGTGCCCGCCTGACCGTGTTTCGCAAATGTAACAAAAAATAATACAATCGATTGTACATGCAGTAATTTTCTTATCTTTGGATGTGTTGCGGTTTTTGAAAACAGGAAATCTTACGGAATAATTTATGAAGAAAACGACCATCCATGAAATCGCCAAGGCCCTGAACATCAATGCTTCCACGGTATCCCGCGCTTTGAACGACAGTGAACGGGTCAAAGCAAAGACCAAGGACATGGTGCTGACCAAAGCCCGGGAGTTGGGCTATACGCGAAACATGCTGGCCTCTAACCTGCGTCGAAACAAGAGCAATACCATCGGGGTCGTCGTACCGCGAATTTCCAGATATTTCTTCTCCTCGACCATTGCGGGTATAGAGGAAATGGCCTATCAGGCCGGTTATAACGTAATCATCTGTCAATCTTTGGAGGAAATCGATAGGGAACGGAAAATCATACGTAATCTAATGGCAAACCGGGTAGACGGTATTCTGATTTCGGTCAGTATGGAGACTCAAGACCCCACCCATCTGACCGAGTGTTTCGAAAACGGAACGCCCCTCGTATTTTTTGATCGGCATGTCGCCGGAACAAGGCAGACCGGGAAGGTGTTGATCGATGATGTGCAGGGCGGCTTTGAGGCGACGGAACATCTAATCGGACAGGGGTGCCGGAAAATTGCCCATCTTACCGCCCCGCTGGACGTAGAGATATATAAAAACCGACATAAGGGGTATCAGTCGGCTTTGAAAAAACACAAAATTTCCTATGATAAAAATTTGGTGCTCGTCTCCCAACTTTCCAAGGATGACGGGTACCGACAGGCCGCGAAGATTGTCGAAGAGCTCGAGGGTGTCGACGGCATTTTTTCGGCCAATGATTTTGCCGCTATCGGAGCCATGAACTATTTGAAGGAAAGGGATATCAAAATACCGGATGACATCGCCATCACGGGCTTCAGCAACGAACCGACCTCGGCCGTCATCGAACCCGCTTTGACCACGGTGGACCAGTCCGGCGCCGAAATCGGACGGCTGGCCTGCAACCTGCTACTCGATTATTTTGAAAATGGCACGGCCTTGGTGAACGACAAGACGATCATGTTGCCTCCGAAGTTGATCGTCCGGGATTCGACCCAACGTAAAAATTATGCTTTTGAACTTTAAATCTCTGAATGCGAAAAATGATCAAAACCCTCCCGACCCTTTGGATCCAAATTGTAAATGTCAAAATTAAAATTCCATATTTTGAACGGTAGTTACCCATACCGTGAGAAGGCTGCATTTTTATTGTACTTTAGGCCTACAGAATTCAAAAAGAACATTCACGTTAAAAATAGAGCGTATGCTGCCTAAAATAAATCCTACCGAGACCTCGGCATGGAAAGCTTTGACCGAACATTATCACGAGATGAAAGAAGTACAGATGAAAGATCTTTTTTCCCAAAATCCCGATCGTTTTGACCAGATGTCCCTTATTCTGAACGACATTTTATTCGATTATTCCAAAAATCGGGTTACGGAGAAGACGATGGACCTTTTGTTCGAGCTGGCGGGGGAATGCCATCTGAAATCCGCTATAGAGGCTATGTTCGATGGGGAGAAAATAAACGGGACCGAAGACCGGGCCGTACTGCATACCGCCCTTCGGAACTTTTCGGGAGATCCAGTGCTTACAGATGGGGAAGATGTGATGCCAGAGGTGGAGGAAAAGCGTCTTCGAATGAAAACTTTCTGCAACAGGATTCACAGCGGCGAAAGAAAGGGGTATACCGGAAAACCTATTAAGCATATTGTCAACATCGGAATCGGCGGCAGTGACTTAGGTCCCGTTATGGTGACCGAGGCCTTACGCCCGTACTGGAAGGAAGGTATAGAGGCGCACTTCGTATCTAATGTCGACGGAACCCAGATCGTGGAGACTTTAGACGGATTAGATCCTGAAGAGACCTTGTTTTTGATCGCCTCCAAATCTTTTACCACCCAAGAGACAATGATCAATGCGCATACGGCCAGGGAATGGTTCTTAAAATCGGCCGAGAACGAAAAATATGTCGCAAAGCACTTTGTGGCCATTTCCACCAATGAGAAGGAAGTACAGGCCTTTGGCATCGATCAGGAAAACATGTTCGGTTTTTGGGATTGGGTAGGCGGTCGCTACAGTCTGTGGAGCAGTATCGGTCTTTCCATTGTCCTAACCATCGGGTATGATAATTTTGAACAATTATTAAAAGGCGCGGAGGCCTCGGATATCCATTTTAGGAACACACCATTTGAAAAGAACATCCCCGTGATCATGGGACTCATTGGCTTGTGGTACACGGACTTCTTCGGGGCGCAGACCGAGGCCATTTTGCCCTACGATCAATATATGCATCGGTTTCCCGCCTATTTTCAACAGGGCAATATGGAGAGCAACGGAAAGCAGGTGGACCGTAACGGCCATCCGGTCTCCTACCCTACCGGTCCCATTGTCTGGGGCGAACCGGGCACAAACGGACAGCATGCCTTTTATCAGCTGATTCATCAAGGCACACCATTGGTCCCCTGTGACTTTATCGCACCGGCCATCAGCCATAATCCCATTGGGAAGCATCATCCCATTTTGGTCTCGAATTTCTTTGCCCAGACCAAAGCGCTTATGAAAGGTAAAACCAAGGAGGAAGTCGCCGGGGAGCTGCAGGATATGGACGAACGGAAACGAAAGGAACTGGTGCCGTTCAAGGAATTCCGGGGCAATCGGCCTACAAACTCCTTTCTTCTTAAAAAAGTTACTCCCTACACCTTAGGGTCGCTGATCGCGTTGTACGAACATAAAATCTTTACCCAGGGCATCATTTGGAATATTTATAGCTTCGACCAATGGGGCGTGGAACTGGGCAAACAATTGGCCAAAAAAGTGCTTCCCCAATTGGAAGGGGACCAAAAGGTCGAATCCCACGACGCATCGACCAATGGATTGATCAATCGGTACAAAGAGTGGCGTAGGTAGTTTTTCGGTTTTTGGGAATTTAACGATGGTACGGCGTCGCTCACAGATTCACACGCGAGCCATTCTGCCAAAAAATTTATTTTGGAATTTTTTCATCCTTGTCCATGTAAAAACCCTGCGAGGGTCCTTGGTTATTGCTCATAGTGACATTTGAATCCGAGCTTCCATAAGTTTCTCGATGACTTCCGGAGAAATATATTTCCCCGCTGGGTGGCATGGTAAAGTAATGCGAATCGTTTTCCGAAAAAGTATCATGCTCCCCGCCGTTCCATGCGGTGGTCAAACTCAATGGTCCCGCCCCGACCTCAGCTCTGCCTTTTCCGGTACCTTTGGAATGTAAGGTTACGGTCACAGTAGAACCCGCAGGGGCCGTGTATAAGCCTGTTGCCGCATCAAAAGTGGTCGCAGGCCTGACTGTGATAACCAGACTCGAAGTATGCGAGAGATCGTCATCCGATACGGTCAGTGTCACAATATATTCTCCAGGACTATTGTAGGTGTATGTGGGGTTTTGCATTGTCGAGGTAGCTCCCGGCGGACCGAACTGCCATTGATAGCTTAGCGGGTCGTTTTCCGGATCAGAGGAATCACTTCCCCTGAAATTAACGGTCAGAGGGGCTATGCCGTTAAAAATATCCGCTGATGTCACCGAAGTCGGTCTTTGGTTGGCCAATACCGTTATCGTTATCTCTTCGGTATCGGTCAAACCACCTGTATCGGTGACCGTAAGTCCAGCAGTATATATTCCCGGTGAAGTGTAGATATGGACGGGATTTGGGGCAGAACTGGTGTTGCCATCCCCAAAATTCCATGTATGGGAGCTGATGCCCAAATCATCGGTGGAATTTGAACCGTTGAAATATACCGATCGGTCCTCCCTGATCTCAATAGGATTGGCACTGGCACTAGCAGTAGGTCCCACGTTGGGCACCTCGATTTGAACGGATGCCATATCGGTCAGTCCCCCGTCATCGGCTACCGTTAAGCTTACCGTATAAATTCCGTGTGAGGAATAGCTGTGAACAGGATTGGCGGCAGAGCTGGTAGTTCCATCCCCAAAATCCCAAGAATAGCTGATAATCTGAATATCATCCGTAGAGGCGTCCCCGGTAAAATTAATATCCTGGTTTAGGGAGACAGTCATTGGATTGGCAGAAATATTGGCCGTCGGTCGGTCGCCGGTTATGGTCACGGAGACGCCATATGTCTTTTGGCTGCCATCTTCGGCGGTTACGGTGAAGGAAACCGGATCCGTGAAGTCATGTGTCGAATCGAAAGCCGGGCTGATCGATTCCCCCGTATGAACGATAGTCGGGGAAAGGGATTTTTCATCGTTCCCGGCCGGCAGGGTCACGGTAATAGTTGTTCCGTCTATCGACCCGGGTACACCCTCGATTACAAAATCCGTAATCTCTTTCTCAGTACTTTTCTCGACAATAACCGTGACCTTATATTCCTTTGTACTACCGTCTTCCGCGGTGACCGTGTAAGGAACCGTAGTCGTAAAATCGACCGTGGTGCCGGAATTGGGACTTAACCCGGCCCCGATGAATTGCACGGCCGGCGTTTGGGAACTGGCGTCGCTCCCGGGAGGAAGCGTTACCAGAATATCCGTATCTGATATCACACCCGCTACTCCCGCCATAGTAAAGCTTTCGATGGATTTATCGCTGCTTGCCGCAACATTGACGGTCACCGTCCATTCCTGCTGGTCGCCATTTTGTGCCGACACGATATAGGTTACCGGATTTATGAAGTCCCGCACTTCGTCCCTCGAAGGCGTTATACTGGCATCCGCGGATACGCTTAGCGCTATCGGGGCCACATTGGTCGCCGTACCTGATGGTACATTGATGGTGACCGTATGTCTGGTCGGGTCGATTACGGATGCGTCCTGTTGTCCTGGAACGGCAAAGGTTAAAATGTCGTTTTCACCACGTTGCGGATTGCCGCCGGCTATCACCGTTACAGTCCGAATGACCTCCACGGCGGCATTCCCGGAGGCATCCTTTACGTTATAGGTTACCCGATAGGCGCCGACTTGGGCCGTGTTGACCTTGGAATCGTCCACAACAAGGTTCGCACTGATATCTCCGTCCACGTCGTCCGTCGCCATGGCGCCCGGATCGTCATAGGTGCCGCCGCGCTGAATTGTATAGGGATGCTCCCCCAATAAGGCGATTTTAGGGGGTACGGAATCCTCGATTTCCTCCAACACCTTAAATCCAAGGGTAGCGGAATATTCATCGCCATTGTCCCCCTGCAAATCGAACACAAGCTCCACAGTACCGAGCTCCAAAGGCGTAAAGTTCAAAGTATAGGTGCCAGGGGTAATCGATCGGAATTCCGCTAGTTCGATATCGGCCCGATCGGATACCTCGGTAAGCCTTCCCAGACCGGATACAAAGCGATAGCGCCGTTCGTATTGTACACCACGGTCCAAATCGGCCTCAAAATGAACCGTAATCGGAGCAGTGTTGTGCAATTTCATGCGTTTAACGGGACTGCTGGTCGTCCACACCACCGGCGGTATCTCTGCAACGGTATAGTCTATCTCGACTTCCTCGGTAAATCCGTAATTGTCCGTGGCAACTACTTTTACGAGATGGTTTCCGGCTTGAGTGCCTACATACATCATCTCGGCAGATAGTGGTTGCAGGGCAATGGTCTCGTCCTGAGGAAAAACCGCCCCCCTATTATCCATAAAATAGCCCTCGCCCTCGGTAACGGAATAGGAGTAGGAATAGGAAAACTCTTCAAGTATTGCTTCCGGTACTACAGTAACCCTAGTAGGCAGGTTTTCGTTGATGTAGCCCCCGGGCTCGTGCTGCACGGTTACGCTGAACTCCACCTCGGTCTTTAGGTCAATTTGCTTGGTACAGGCCAGAACAATCGCAACGAGGGAGAAAACGAAAGCTGCGGCTCGAGTTGGATACTTCATCGGTTTACCTTTGAGGATAAAGTAATAACCGAACTCTGCTACAGTTTAGTGTGAATTTTGGATGAAGTGCCTGCTTTTACGTTATAGGGAAAACTAAGTCTATCCTGTAAGGGGATTGTGCCTTTCATGTAGGGATGGCTTGCTATCCGAAGTATTTATAAGGTTCTTTTCAGATGGCGGAGATATCGGACCATGGCCGATGCTGGTTTCGCTCCTAAAGATTAAAATAATACCGCAGTCCCATCCCGGAAAAGTTGGTGAACTTGCCAAAATCACTGTTCACATGGTAAAATTGTGAGGATTTTACCACTAACGAAACATGTTCGCTAACGATGATATCGAGGTCTATGCTGGCCACTCCCCCGTAAATAAATTTACTTTGTCCATCGACGAAGACGACATTCGTAATGGCATCATTGCCGTTATTGGCGAGTTCGTAGCCCGCGACGGCCCCGCCCCCAAGGCTGAGGGACTGCGTCCGGCGGTTTTTACTATACACCGTCAGGAAATAAGAATAGTTTGCCGTAAAACTGGAATAGGGTAAACTGGTCTCGCCAAATTTGTAATCCGCCATACTGACTTCGAGACCGACCTGGGTAAAGCTGCTTTCGCTGAGATTGGTATTATAGGTAATCTCCCCGCCATAGCCTTCCCCAAAAATACCTGCATGCACCGAAAGAGTATTGGAATAGCTTTGCCCGACCGCCATCAGGGGAAAAAGGATCAACATCAGAAAATAGTTTCGTCGTCTCAATTGGTGGGGGCGTTTATCTGTTTGTTATCCAACGGCAATAGCACCATTCTATTGGTATCCAATTCATCCAACACGACATAGACTTCTTCCTTGCCGGATATCGTAAATCGGTTAAAGACCAATACGACCTCGTTGATGCCTTTGGGATCGATCTTATCCTGCAGGTTGAAAACATATCTGGGTTTCATGATTTTCTGCAGCTGTCCGACCCCTGATTTTCGGAAAAAACTTAAACCGTTGACATGATATTCCTTGCGGGAATTATTTTCGATTTGAAGCACAAAATAGATCTCCTCGCGATCGATCAAAATATTGTTTAATTTGAGCACAATCCTCTTGTTCTGCCGGAAAGTGCGCAAGAAAATCGTTTTTTGCAGATAGTTGTTTTCGCAGAATATCCGGTAGTATTCATTTCTATCGACATCGTACAGGTCCTCTTCGCCGTGGCCCAGCCCTTTAGGATTGTATTTGGATTTTTGATGAAATTCTTCATCCGCAATAGAAGCTCGAAGGGGTATTCCGGCATCACCGGGTTGGACAGGGATTTCTAACTTATTAGGAAGGACTTCGGATGATATTTCCGCTGGATTGTTGGATGCCGTAACCACGGGTTCAACGGATGCACTATCGTTGACCTCGCCCATTTCTATCCGCGGTTTCGACCCTGGTTCTCCTTGTTTGTTGTCTTCGGGTTTCGAAGTATGATTGGGAAGCCGCCCCACCGCCATCTCGGGAGACAATATAAAGTTGAACTTTTCTATACTATCGGAATACTCGATGGCGAAGGAATAGATATGTCCGTTTTCAGTAATTACCGTAAGATTGCTCGATTTGCCTTGGTTACCGCTTAAAAGTCCCATCTGGGGCTCATCGTTATCATATTTGAACTCAAAGTTTGCCGCAGGAGCGATGGTCCGGGAAATGGGGGATGGAAAAAAGAGGGTCAAGGTCGTATGGGCGTTGACCATCACCGATATGGGTACAGTATGCTGCTCTTGCCCATGGCATCCAGCACCAAAAAACACACTCAAAAGGAAGAAAATAGTGCTGTTCTTCATAATTGGTTACGGAGATTTACCTCAAAAACCAAAACACAAGGGGAATTTAAATATTGCGGACTACCACATGAATGGAAAGAAAATTCGTCAAATGGCAGGATTCCTGGGGGTCGTGGCACCTCGATGCACTTTCCGATGCCTATATGCAATGCGGGCATCTTCTTCACTTTTTGGTAGGTGTGGACCAAGATGCCCGTCCTTGATGTTTTCCCCTCGTACCGCAAGGCTCGACCGGTGTTATTGCAGGGTTCGAAACGCTACTGCTGTGTATATTCCGTATCCCAATCGGTACCTTCGTCCCCCTTTTGTCCGTCCATTTTAATCAAGAAATTCTTGGCCGGAAAGTAGGGTTTCAAACGCACATCCATATAAATACGGTCCTTTTGGTTCTGGTCCTGCTCGAATCGACGGATCTCGAAGTTTTCGATCAGTTTATCGGGACCGGTAATGGCATCTAAAAAGCGAACGATCTGTGCCTGTATCTCGTTGCGGGTCTTGGTATTGAAATTCTCAAAGGCCCTCCGGTTCAGGAAATCCATCAACACCTTCGCGACATAATCGAAAACACGGACGACGGAATAGGTCTGCAGCCCGAGATTATCTCCATTGAACAGGGTCTTGGCGGAAAAGGCCATCACTTTGCCGTATTCGTTGACCATGGGTACCAGCCCGAGGTTTTCCAAATTGGCGATTTCGCTTTTTCTCAAATCGAAGCGCACGCCATCGACCTCACTAAGCCCGCCGTGTTTCTTGCCGGCGGTGACCTGTGACATCAAAGTCTTGTAAATTTTACCGGCCAGCGCACCCGAAGGCGGAACATGTACATCGTCTTCTTCGCCGACCTCGTCGTGTCTGCCGCGGCCAACCAACCAATTACAGGTCATAATGGTATTGGAAAGGTACATATCGGCACCGGCGAGATTGGCACTTTCGAACATTTCCATCACATCGTCGGGCTCATCCAAATGTGCGAAATCGGTAATCAGGGTCACTTTGTTCTCATGGGCCGCCTTGGCCCATTTATCGACAACGGATTTTGACCCCAAATAGCCGGGTAAAACCATTAGTCCGTAGTTCTCCCGGAGGTCTAAACGGTCATATTTATCGACCAGTTCTTCCCTGATATGATCAAAGAACCGGGTATTGTCAAGATCGGTCAGCTGCTCGAGTTCCGCATTGATGACGGACACGTTCTTTAGCGATGGCTGATCGGTGTTTTTGTAGAACAGGGCTATGGAGCGGTACGAGGTTTCCAGCTCGCGTGTTTCATCCAAGGCCGATTTTAGGTTTTTGGTAAGCACCTGCTTTGATTTCTGCGACTTGTCGTCGGCGGATTGTACCAAGGCGATGATATCATCACCCGATTTTAAGGTGTCGGACCAAAGCTGTAAGGTCTTTAGCAAATCGCGACGCTCCTGTTTTTTGCTGTTTTCGGTGAGGAACATCTTTCGCCGCGCCTTTCGATCGGGGTTCATGTTCTGCACCCCGTCGATTGCGGATTCCAATAGATCATATCCGCCGTACTTGACGAATTCATCCGACTTCTGCTTTATCCGTTCCGCGTACGGCTTGTCGCCTTGCTGAACGGACTTCTGTTGGGTTTGGGGTTGGGGTTGGGCCATGATTTGGGGTTTATTGGGTAGTTCTTATTTCTTCTACGAGGGCATCGATGGTATCGATCAATGACTTTTTGGCCTCGGGATCTTCCAGGGCGGCCTTCAAAATCTTATTGGTCTTCAACTGCTTGATAATCTGTTTGTACTGGTCGCTTTCTATTTCGAGTTCTTTTAGGAAATCGCTGATGTTGATGATGCCTTTCTTTCCGAAATCCCCAAGGTTCCGGAACTTCAGGCTTTCGTTTACGGTACCACCATCCTTATCCTCAAAAGGAATTTTGAGTTCGGGCTCGAAATGCTCGAATACATCCTCGATCGTTCTTAAGCCTTCGATAACTTCCGGTTTTACCGGGGCATTCGGGGTCAATTTACCCGCAATAAGCGTTCTGTTCTGTGGTATCTCGTTAAGGGCCTCGCTCGCATCGCCTTTTACTTCATTTCCGCCAATACCGATTGTATCAATAGCCATATTCCAAAAATTTTGTTTTGTATATAACTATTTTTTTTGCTACGTATTGTACGCAATACGATAATGTGGGGGCTAATATCGTTGAACGGACAGTTTAAAAATAGATAACAGATTTTGAGTTTGGCGGCACTACCGACAAAAAGCCTATGGAGAAGATACCAGGATTTAAGCAGTGAAAATGGACGGGGTATCCATTCTTGAGGGGTACTCCATGTAATCGTAGATTAATAGAATTGGGCTACTTCCAGAAAAAAGGCAACAGGATGAAGTTGAAGCGCTGAAAAAAGCAAGTGGTTTCGGCCATGCAATCTGCTGGTTTAGCTTACCTGGTTAGTATGGATTCCGTAATCACGCGGTGTTCCTCGTTAAGGGTCATCTTCGGAAAGTCCCGGTTCGCCCTCCGGTACCAGTATCCCGCGTTAAACTCGTCGCCCTCTTTTCGGTGAAGATAGGCATGAATCCAACTGCCGGTATCGTTGTGCAAGTCCTGGGCGATATCGTGTGAGGCTTCCCAGTCCCCCTTGGCATCGTACCAAAGCGATTTGAGGGCAGCTGGCCATTCGCGGTTTGGCTCCGATTGTTGTAAGGTGGCTTCAAAGTCGTCGTAATTTTTGGGCTTTTCCATCATTTTCCGGTTTCAAGTCCTTTGCTTTCCAAAATTACCTAAATTCGACCGTTAATCCATAGCAGTGACTACAAAACTACCCGGAAGTAAAGCACAGCGCAAGGCCTTGCCCTATCTGGTGGCGCTCGGGTTCACGTTGGTGATCTTCGGCCTCCACATGCTACCGAATATGGACAGCATGTTGAACGAGAACAACACCAGGATCTCCCATGGATTCTTAAAGTCCCAGATCGATTACCATCAAGAAATCGCCCCCTTTGCCCGTAGGCCGCTTACCAGCCTACTTATCGAAAACTTGACGGAATCGTTCGGCCTAAGGGACGGACATTCCTTTATATTGGTGAATTTTTTTCTGCTGTTCTGTAGCGGAATTCTGTTGTTTAAACTTTCAAGAAAATTGAAGTCCACCCCCACACGGGCCCTAGCCAATATGAGCGTTTATTTTTTGTCGTTTTCCGTGCTCTTTGCTTTTTTCCCACCGGTCTTTAGTTATGACGAACCGATGCAGTACTGCTTCATTCTGCTGGCCCTGATAGCGTTTGTTCAAGCTAAATGGTCCTGGTACGTACCGTTATTTACTTTAGCCTTAATTTCTAGGGAAACCAGTTTGCTTCTGCTTCCGGCACTTGTACTATTTTTTCCGGGGATGAAAAAAGTGCAAGTTAGGATGTTTTCCAAGGCCCATTTGAGGTTATGTGTTCCCGTCCTGCTTCCCCTACTCTTCTACGGAATCTATCTTGCCGCCTTTATTGCAGTCAACGAACAGCTCCAAGCCACCCAAATTGAAATGGCAAGCCGTTATACCTGTTTTTTAGAAAATTTCGAAAGCACCAAGAACAGTGTCGAGACCTGGACGTCCCTTTATCTGGCCCTCGCCCCCTTTCTATATCTGGTGGCCGTAAAATTAAAAGGAAACGGACTGCAGGTCCGACATAAAAAATGGATCAGGGCCTTTCTGTTGACCGTCGCCATTAATGCGCCCATCGTGATTTTGACGGCTTTCGCCCGCGAAACCCGTCTGTTCGCGTTGCCGTTGTTCTTTATCTGGCCGGTATTCGCCTCCCTTTTCGCAAGCCAGATTATCCCTTTATTCTCGGTTCGGCTTTATTCGAAAGTGGGTCGTAAATGGTCGTATTCCCTTACCTTTTTAATCCTCAATGCGGCAAATTACGGGTTCTGCTTTGTGATATATCCAAATTTGGGACTCGGGCAAAACACGTTTTTTGGGGAGTACTTGTTCCTTATCAACCTGTTGATGACCCTTCACGGGACGCTATCCCTCTTTATTCGAAGAAATCCAACGATTCAAAAAATTGCATGATTTCTGGTGCGATGCTCCCAGCGGATATCCCGTAGGCAAGCCGACCTTTTACCTAGGACCGATGCCCTTCTGCAGTCTAATCTTAGCTATGGGGAGCCCATTTTCGGTAAAACACAAAAGCCTACGGTATTAGGGGACTCCCGAAAGGGTAAAATCGGGGTTGGACATCGTAATTTCCATCCTCAATAATTTCCTAAGAGGCTTAGTTTCATTAACTTTGTAAGCTTAGAATTTACAGATTATAGACCATGAAGAAGAAAAAAACATTGTTTGATAAAGTATGGGATTCGCATGTGGTACAACACATCGAAAACGGTCCCGATGTGCTTTTCATCGACCGCCATATGGTGCACGAAGTGACCAGTCCCGTGGCCTTTCTTGGCCTCAAGAATAGGGACATAGAGGTTATGTACCCCGAAAAGACTTTTGCTACCGCCGATCACAATACCCCGACCATCAACCAACACCTCCCCGTCAAAGATCCACTTTCCGCCAAACAGTTGGAGGCCTTGGAAAAAAACTCCGAAGCACATGGCATCTCGTACTGGGGATTAGGTCATGAAAAAAACGGAATCGTGCACGTGGTGGGGCCAGAATACGGTATTACGCAACCCGGTGCTACCATCGTTTGCGGCGACTCCCACACCTCTACCCATGGGGCTTTTGGGGCGATCGCATTTGGAATCGGCACCTCGGAGGTCGAAATGGTATTGGCCACCCAATGTATCATGCAGACCAAGCCCAAAAGCATGCGCATCAATGTTGAGGGCGAACTGAATTTCGGGGTTACCCCCAAGGATGTCGCCCTGTACATCATATCACAACTATCCACTTCGGGCGCTACCGGCTATTTTGTTGAATATGCTGGAGAGGTATTCCGAAACATGAGCATGGAAGGCCGGATGACCGTCTGCAACCTAAGTATCGAGATGGGTGCCCGCGGCGGGATGATCGCGCCGGATGAAAAGACATTCGAGTACGTCAAAGGCAGGGAGTTCACCCCTACCGGAGCGGATTGGGACACGGCGATGGACTATTGGAAGACGCTTCCTACAGAAGAGGGAGCGGAGTTCGATAAGGAAGTCACCTTCGACGCGGCAGACATCGAACCGATGATTACCTACGGTACCAATCCGGGCATGGGCATCGGAATTTCCCATGGTATTCCCCTTGCCGATGCCAAAGATAGTGGGGCGGCCACCTATCGTAAATCCTTGGATTATATGGATTTCAACGAGGGAGATTCCATGATGGGAAAACCTATCGATTTTGTTTTCCTCGGAAGCTGTACCAACGGCCGGATAGAAGATTTTAGACTGTTCACCTCATTGGTGGAAGGCAGAAAAAAAGCGGACAACGTGACCGCTTGGCTCGTACCCGGTTCACATAAGGTTGAAAAGGCCATAAGGGAGGAAGGCTTATTGGACATCCTGGAGGAAGCCGGATTCGCTCTTCGTGAGCCCGGATGCTCCGCCTGCTTGGCCATGAACGATGACAAAGTCCCCGCCGGCAAGTACGCGGTCAGCACCTCGAACCGAAACTTTGAGGGAAGACAGGGCCCCGGATCTAGAACGCTTTTGGCGAGTCCCCTTGTTGCCGCGGCCGCTGCGGTTACCGGTAAAGTGACCGATCCGCGAGAGCTGATGAAATCAGAATTGGAGAACGCTTAAAATAACGACGCAATTGCGAGGGGCTTCATTTGCCGCAAGAAAATGACGCGACGCGGCAATCTGTTCAACGTTCTAGAATGCTCAAGGGCTAGACTCTTAACAGATTGCTTCGCTTCAACGGCTTGCAGCGGACGAAGCTCACAGTTTATCACCAATAACGAACAATTACTACAATGGCATACGATAAATTCAACATACTGACATCGACCGCCGTACCGCTTCCGATAGAGAACGTGGATACGGACCAGATCATTCCCGCACGGTTTTTAAAAGCGACGGAGCGCACAGGCTTCGGCGATAATCTGTTTAGGGACTGGCGCTATAACAACGACCATTCCGAGAAAAAGGACTTTGTACTGAACAACCCCATGTACAGCGGCCGCATTCTGGTCGGGGGAAAGAACTTCGGTTCCGGTTCCTCCCGAGAACATGCCGCGTGGGCGGTCTATGATTACGGATTCCGTTGTGTGGTATCCAGTTTTTTTGCGGATATCTTCCGAAACAACTGCCTCAACATCGGCGTACTGCCGGTACAGGTGAGTGCCGAGTTCCTCGAAAAGATCTTTAGGGCCATCGAGGCCGACCCGAACGCCACTTTTGAGGTCAATCTTCCCGAACAGACCATCACTATTGAAGGGACGGGAGATCAAGAAAACTTCGACATCAACGCCTATAAAAAAGCGAATATGCTTAACGGTTTTGACGATATCGACTATCTACTTAATATTAAGGGGCAGATTCGGGAATTCGCGGAGGAAAGGCCATTATAAAACGTAATTGCGAGGAGCGTAATTACCGCAGGCAAACAAGGTTACGGGACAATCTGTTCAACATTCTAGAATGCCGAACAGATCGCTTCGCTTCATCTGCTTGCAGCGGACGAAGCTCGCAATGGCAAATAGTAAAAATACACTATAGTTGAAATGAAAAGACGGATTGAAATCATGGATACCACCCTGCGTGACGGGGAACAAACTTCGGGAGTATCCTTTTCAGTATCCGAGAAACTGACGGTGGCCAAGCTTTTGCTCGACGAGCTGAAGGTGGACCGTATCGAAGTGGCTTCTGCCCGGGTGTCGCAAGGCGAACTGGAAGCCGTACAGCAGATTACGGATTGGGCGGCCTCCGAGCAACACCTCCACAAAATAGAGGTGCTCACCTTCGTCGATGGCGGCGTGTCCCTAAACTGGATGGAACAAGCAGGGGCCAAGACCCAGAACCTCTTGACCAAGGGATCGCTCAATCATTTGAAATTTCAGCTTAAGAAGTCCCCCAAACGACACTTTGAAGAGGTTGCCGCGGTTTTTTCTGCCGCGGAAAAAAAAGGTATCAATAGCAATATATATTTAGAGGATTGGAGTAACGGGATGCGAAATTCCAAGGACTATGTTTTTCAGTTTTTGGATTTCCTCTCCGAACAGCCCATCAAACGCATTCTACTTCCGGATACCCTTGGCATTCTCACCCATACGGAAACCTATAGTTTTCTTTCTGAAATCGTGGCCCGATACCCGAATATCCATTTCGACTTTCACGGGCATAATGACTATGATCTGGGCGTGGCCAATGCTATGGAAGCCGTGAAGGCCGGGTGCCGCGGACTGCACCTGACCGTCAACGGGATGGGAGAACGGGCCGGGAACGCTCCTCTGGCCAGCACCATTGCGGCCATCAACGATTTTCTGCCCGAAGTAGAGATCGGCGTCAATGAGACCGCCCTGTATAAAATCAGCAAGCTGGTTTCCGCCTTTTCCGGTATCGGCATCCCCTCCAATAAACCCATAGTCGGGGATAATGTGTTTACCCAGACGGCGGGAATACATGCAGATGGCGACAACAAGAACAATTTGTATTTTAGCGACCTGATGCCGGAGCGTTTTGGTAGGAAGCGCAAATACGCCCTAGGCAAGATGTCGGGAAAGGCAAACATTCAAAAAAACTTACAGGAACTCGGCCTGACCCTGAACGAAGATGAACTCAAAAAAGTAACCGCCCGAATCATCGAACTTGGGGATAAAAAGGAAAGGGTCACCAAGGACGATCTGCCCTATATCATTTCTGATGTGCTGAACACCGATTACCTGCAAAAGGTTTTCGTAAAATCGTACGTATTGACCCATTCCAAGGGACTGCGCCCCTCCACCACCCTTTCGCTGGAGATAGAAGGAGAAATTTTCGAGGAAAATGCATCCGGTGACGGTCAGTACGATGCTTTTATAAACGCGCTTAGAAAAATATATCGGTCCCGGAAAATGGAGCTTCCCAAGTTGGTGGATTATTCGGTGCGGATTCCCCCGGGAAGTAGTTCCGACGCCCTCTGTGAAACCATCATCACCTGGGAGAGCCAGGGAAAGGAAATTATGTCCCGAGGACTTGATTCCGACCAGACGGTATCGGCCATCAAGGCCACCGAGAAAATGTTGAATATTATTTAGGAACACGAATGGCGAGGAGGTAATTTTCGCAGAAAAACCACCGACGCGGCAATCCGTCGAATAACGCTACGAAGTTGAGAAAAGGAACGCCCCCGAAAAGAAATATGAAGCAAATTAATAGATTGCCGCGCTGCGCACGCAATTGACCACAAAAATTGACCACAAACCAAATAACTCTTTAGCATGAAATTAAACATTGCCCTATTGGCCGGAGACGGTATCGGCCCCGAAGTAATCGACCAAGCTGTAAAAGTCTGTGATGCCATCGCGGAAAAATACCAACATGACATCACCTGGAAACCTGCCTTGACCGGTGCCGCTGCCATCGATGAGGTCGGTGAGCCTTATCCCGATGAGACCCACGAAATTTGCGCCAATGCCGATGCAGTACTTTTTGGTGCTATCGGACATCCGCGATTTGACAACGATCCCTCCGCCAAGGTGCGGCCCGAGCAAGGTCTGTTGAAAATGCGCCAAAAATTGGGACTGTTCGCCAATGTGCGCCCGACGTTTACCTTTCCCTCCCTTATCGACAAATCGCCCCTAAAGCGGGAACGTATTGAAGGCACCGATCTTATCATCCTTCGGGAGTTGACCGGAGGCGTCTATTTTGGCGAGCGGGGCCGAAAAGATAATGGCAATACCGCCTTTGATACCATGACCTATACCCGTGCCGAAATCCAGCGGCTGGCCAAAAAGGGATTTGAAATGGCGATGGGCCGCTCAAAAAGATTGTGTTGTGTCGATAAGGCGAACGTACTGGAATCCTCCCGATTATGGCGGGAGACCGTGCAGGCGATGGAAAAGGACTATCCCGAGGTCGAGGTCAGTTACGAATTCGTCGATGCCGTCGCCATGCGCTTGGTACAATGGCCCAAAGGCTATGATGTTATCATTACCGAAAACTTGTTCGGGGATATACTGACGGACGAGGCTTCCGTAATTTCCGGATCCATGGGCCTAATGCCCTCCGCTTCAGTGGGGAGTAAGGTTTCTTTGTACGAACCAATCCACGGTTCGTACCCCCAAGCGGCCGGGAAAGACATCGCCAATCCCTTGGCTACCGTGCTGTCCGCAGCCATGCTGTTCGATGACCTGAATCTCAACCAAGAAGCGGAAGATATTCGCCGGGTGGTGAACAAATCGCTAGCGGAAGGTATCGTGACCGAGGATCTGGCCGAGGACGGGAAATCGTATAAGACCAGTGAGGTCGGCGATTGGTTGGCGAAGAATATTTAATGATGAAAAAAAAAAGCCCAAACACCAACGGAAAGCTATACTTTCAAACGTTGTGACTGGGCCGGTAGTAGCAAATAGTCCAAAATTTACCCCGTATGAACAGTTACCTGTCATGCGGGGTTTTAACCTGTTATAAAATATAGTCCGTACTTACAAAGTTGGACAATTTGGTTTCCAACAATTGCTCCACAGTTTCCTTGTTCAGGTCATTATCCTTAAACGCCACGAACGTACGTATCGAAAACGAACGCAGGGCATCGTGGACGCTCAAGGTGGCTTGGGCGGAATCTTTCCGGCCGGTAAACGGATAGACATCCGGGCCACGTTGGCACGAACTGTTCAGGTTCACACGGCAGACCAAGTTGACCAAGGTATCGATCAGTGGTGATAAGGCATAAACATCCTTTCCAAAAAGACTGACCTGTTGGCCGTAATTGCTTTCCGCCATATCATCGAGCGGTTCTTCGATGTCCGAAAAAGTGAGTACTGGAATCACCGGTCCGAACTGTTCTTCTTGATAGACGCGCATATCTTTGGTAACAGGATGCAAAACTGCCGGCCAGATATAATTATCGAAATGCTTGCCGCCTTTTTCGTTGATTACTTCCGCCCCTTTTTGCTTGGCATCGTCGATCAACTCTTGAATATAGGCCGGTTTTCCGGGTTCGGGCAAGGGTGTCAAGTTGACGCCGTCATCCCAAGGATTACCAAAATTAAGTCCGTCAACACGTTCGGCGAAGCGCTTTAAGAATTTTTCCTTAATATCCTCATGAACATAAATGACCTTTAATGCGGTACAGCGTTGCCCGTTGAAGGACAGGGTTCCCGAAATACATTCTTCGATGGTCAGATCGAGATCGGCATCCGGTAGGATTATCGCGGGATTCTTGGCTTCCAAACCCAGAACAAGCCGTAAGCGGCTGCTTTTTGGATGTTGTTCCTGAATGGCATTGGCCGATTTACTGTTTCCGATTAGGGCCAGTACATCTACCTTTCCACTCTGCATAATTGGGGTAGCCAAAACTCGGCCCCTTCCGAAGAGAATGTTCACGACTCCTTTGGGAAAACTATTTTGAAATGCTTCCAACAACGGGGTAATCAACAAAACTCCGTGCTTTGCCGGTTTGAAAATGGTCGTATTCCCCATGATAATCGCGGGAATCAACAACGCAAAGGTTTCGTTCAACGGATAGTTATAAGGTCCCAAACAAAGCACTACCCCTAAAGGTCCCCTTTTAATATGGGCATATACCCCGTCCTGTTTCTGAAACTTGGCCGAATTACGGTCCAAATCTTTATATTCCTCGATGGTATCATAAATATACTCCACCGTGCGATCAAACTCCTTTTGGGAGTCGGGCAGGGATTTGCCGATTTCCCACATTAGTAATTTTACGATTTCATCGCGTTTGGTCTCCATCTGGCCCACAAACTTTTCCATACACTCGATACGATCTCTGACATGCATGGTTGGCCATACGCCCTGTCCCCGGTCAAAGGCGTCCACGGCGGCACTTAGGGCCTCCAATGCCTCCGGTTCGCCCATGTCGGGTACGGAGCCCAACAAGGTCGGCTCATAGTTTTCGGTGGATGAAATGGTGGAATGGACCTCTGCGGTGGTACCATCCCAACTTTTTAGTTCTCCGTTGACCAAATAGTTCTTTTGGTGCAAGGGAGCTTTAATTTGGAATTGTTCGGGTATTGTTGTATTTGACATGGTTTAGTGTTCTAAATGTTCATTAATAGGCCAATCGCGAGGAACCGCTCAAAGCAAAATAGGACGTGGTGGCGACACAAGTTCTTGAATTCGCTGCATGGTTGAATTCAGCTGACTGCGACGTCGCCTCCCCGCTGAATGCAGGTCCAGTTTTCTTTCATCTCCTCGCAATTGCGTTAGACTATTGGCTTCATCGCTGTCATTGACGCCCTCAGCCTTGCGCCCACTTTTTCCACCGGATGCTCTCGGAGCGTATCGTTGACCGCGATCAGTTTGGCATTGTCCACTTGATTGCTTTTTCCCTCGCCATAGTGCTTGCCGATGACATCGGAATCGATTTTTTCCATAAAGTCGGCCAGCAAAGGCTTACAGGCGTGGTCAAATAAATAGCAGCCGTACTCCGCCGTATCGGAAATCACCCGGTTCATCTCGAACAGTTTCTTCCTGGCGATGGTATTCGCGATCAACGGGGTTTCGTGAAGGGACTCGTAATAGGCCGATTCCCCAATAATACCGGATTCGATCATGGATTCGTAGGCCAGTTCTACCCCTGCCCTGACCATGGCGACCATCAGCACCCCGTTATCGTAGAACTCCTGTTCCGATATCTCGTCATCGCTTGCGGCGGTCTTTTCGAAAGCGGTCTCACCGGTCTCGGCACGCCATTTCAACAGGTTTTTATCGTCGTTGGCCCAATCTTCCATCATGGTCTTCGAAAAATGGCCGGTCATAATATCGTCCATATGTTTATGGAAGAGGGGACGCATAATGTCTTTCATCTCTTCGGATAGCTCAAAGGCCTTGATTTTTGCGGGATTGGACAATCGGTCCATCATATTGGTGATTCCCCCGTATTTCATTCCCTCGGTAATGGTTTCCCAGCCGTATTGGATGAGCTTGGAGGCGTATCCCGGCTCGATACCTTTCTCGACCATCTTGTCGAAACAAAGGATGCTTCCGGTCTGCAGTAATCCACATAGGATGGTCTGTTCCCCCATTAAATCGGACTTCACTTCAGCGACAAAAGACGATTCCAAAACGCCTGCCCTATGTCCCCCGGTGGCAACGGCATAAGCTTTTGCCTGTTCAAGACCTTTTCCTTCGGGGTCGTTGTCGGGATGCACCGCAATAAGGGTCGGCACTCCAAAACCTCGCTTATATTCTTCCCGTACTTCGGAGCCGGGACATTTCGGTGCTACCATGATCACGGTCAGGTCTTCCCGTATCTGCATGCCCTCTTCCACGATATTAAACCCATGGGAATATGATAGGGTGGCTCCCTTCTTCATTAGGGGCATGACCGTACCCACTACGTTAGAGTGTTGTTTGTCGGGGGTCAGGTTGATGACCAGGTCGGCATTGGGAATCAACTTCTCATAGGTACCGACGGTAAATCCGTTTTCTGTTGCGTTTTGATAGGACTGTCTTTTTTCTTTAATGGCCCCTTCGCGCAATGCATAGGATATGTCCAGTCCCGAATCCCTCATATTCAGACCTTGGTTCAGGCCCTGTGCCCCGCAGCCTACGATTACGATTTTCTTTCCTTTTAAAGCGGAAACCCCATCGGAGAATTCAGCGGCCTCCATAAACCGGCATTTTCCTAGCTGCGTCAGTTGATCTCGTAACGATAGTGTATTAAAATAATTTGCCATTTGAAAATAGTATTGATTATTGATTGTTAATTATTAATTGCTATTTGATGCCTTTCATCATGACTTCGCGGCAGCGCAGTACATCTGACTTTTATTTGGGCAATTTGGTGATGCGCCTTTATGAGAAGACGTTGAAACGGATTACACCTCTTCGTGAAACCCATTGAGCAGGGCAGTAATTGCCATAACGTCTTTGGTGACCGAAATACGACCGGAGCGGACGAACTGCATAATCCCAAAGGGTTTAAGCTGATCGTACATGGCATCGACCTCCCTACGTCGGCCCGTTTTTGAGATAACGAAAAAATCCCGTGCCACGGTTACGATTTCGGAGTGGTTCTCCTTGATGATGTTCTGGATCTGGCGTTCATCGAAAAGAAGGTCCGAAGCGATTTTGAAAAGCGCGCATTCCTGAAATATAGTCTCCTCATCCGTGTGATAAAACGCCTTTATCACCTCGATCTGTTTCTCGATCTGACGCACGATCTTACGGCTCCAATCTTCCGTAGTAAAAGTGACTATTGTAAATTTAGAAACCCCGTCTATTTCCGACCTAGAGACGTTTAAGCTCTCTATGTTTATGTGTCGCTTTAAGAATATTCCGGATATTCTATTGAGCAATCCCACATTGTTTTCCGAATAGACCGATATGGTGAACCAAGCTTTGTCCATTGTCGTTATTGATTACTGATTATTAGTTTTATTTAGCACCGGAACTTTTAAAAAAAAGGCCGGGCGCGTGTGCATATCATCTTTTTCCCTTAAAACCTTCTGACCGCAATGACCAAGCCCGTGGACCAATCCAATTTGGTTAAAATAAAATCGTTCCGTTGCTCTAAACAGGCAATCAAGTCGCCTGCCTTTTTATCATGGCCTTCGGGCCAATTGGGCTGGACGCACATATCATCGATTACATAAAATCCACCTCTTTTCACCAGGCCGAGTATATCATCGATTTCACTGTATTTGCCCGGCCAAGCATCGGCGAAAATCAGGTCGAAGGCATCGCCATCGTATTCCTTTATCCATTGTGAACCGTCTTGACAGCGAATTTCAAGTCGGCTATCATCGCCAAAATGGGCTTTGGCAATACCAATCAGTTCCTTATCATTGTCCACCGTAATCAAACGGGATTCCCCATCCATTCCATCGACCATCCACGAAAGGCTTAGTCCTATACCGGTGCCCAGCTCCAAAAATCGGCCTCCGGGCTTGGAGGCGATCAAGGTTTTGAGCAGGGTACCAATGTGGACATCCGAAGGCATGTTAAAGCCGATTTCCTCGGATTTACGTTGGATTTTTGGGAGGATTTTCGGGATGGTTTGAATGTCGCTATCCTTCATATCAACTAGTTACTTTTCCAAAATCCAATGTCGTGCTCCGCGTAACCGATTCGAAAACCTTGCGTTCTCCCAAACCATCGACTGCGCTCGGGATGACAAGGGATTATTTTAACCGGATATCAGAAACCGAGGCCCCAGAAGGAATCATCGGAAATACATTATCCTCTTTTTCGACCCGAACCTCCAAAAAATACGGCTTATCGGAGGCGATCATCTCCTCGACTGCCGCTTTTAGATCTTTCCGCTCGCTGACCCTGTTGGACTCGATATGATATCCTTCCGCTATCTTGACAAAATCGGGATTCACCATCACCGTGGAGGCATAGCGTCTTTCAAAGAACAGTTCTTGCCATTGGCGTACCATGCCCAAGTGGTCGTTGTTCAGCACAACTATCTTTACCGGCACCTGATGCTGGAAGATGATTCCCAGTTCTTGAATCGTCATCTGGTAGCCCCCATCACCAATAATGGCCACTACCTCTCGATCCATCGCGCCCATTTTGGCCCCAATGGCAGCGGGAAGGGCAAAGCCCATGGTCCCCAATCCGCCGGAGGTTATATTGCTTTTCGTGTGCTTGAACTTGGCATAGCGGCAGGCAATCATTTGGTGCTGCCCCACGTCGGAAACGATGACGGCCTCATTTTTCGAGGCTTGGTTGATCTCTTTGATGACCTCGCCCATGGTCAGTCCCTCTTTAGTGGGATTCAGGTCCTTTGAAATCAACGTATCGAACTCTATTCTATATTTTTCCTTGAATTCCGAAAGCCAACCATCGTGGTTGTTATTTTTTATAAGGGGCAGCAATTGTTGCAAACTGTTCTTGGAATCTCCCAGTACCGCCACATCGGCATGTACGTTCTTGTTGATTTCAGCGGGATCGATCTCAAAATGGATGACTTTGGCCTGTTTGGCGTAGGTGTCCAAATTTCCGGTAACGCGGTCGTCGAACCGCATTCCGATGGCAATCAACAGATCACATTCGTTGGTCAGCAAGTTGGGACCGTAGTTGCCGTGCATGCCTACCATGCCGACGTTCAAAGGGTGGTCGCTATCCAATGCGGATGCTCCCATGATTGTCCAGGCCGCGGGAATGCCCGCTTTTTCGACCAAGGCTTTCAGCTCTTCCTCGGCCTGGCCCAAGATGACGCCCTGCCCCCAAATGATAAATGGTCTTTTGGCCGCGTTAATGAGTTCGGCAGCGGATGCTATGGCATTTTCTTCGGGTTTGGGATAGGGTTCGTAACTGCGCACTGCCGTGCATTTCTCGTAGCTGAACTCAAACTCGTCGAATTGGGCGTTCTTCGTAATATCGACTAAAACAGGACCGGGACGGCCTGATCTAGCGATATAAAAAGCTTTGGCCATAACCTCGGGAATCTCGGAAGCCTTGGTGATTTGTGCGTTCCATTTCGTAACCGGCGTAGAAATACCGATGATATCGGTCTCCTGAAAGGCATCGGAACCCAAAAGGTGCCGCGGCACCTGCCCCGTGATGCAGACCAAGGGGGTGGAATCGATTTGGGCATCGGCCAGTCCGGTCACGAGATTCGTAGCTCCGGGACCCGATGTAGCCATGGCGACACCGACTTTACCCGTCACCCTAGCATAGCCCTGGGCTGCATGGGTGGCTCCTTGTTCGTGACGGGAGAGAATGTGGGTCAGTCGGTCCTGGAACTTATAAAGTTCGTCATAAACGGGCATAATCGCCCCCCCCGGATAACCGTAAAGCAAATCGACCCCTTCTGCCAACAAACAGTGGATAATGGCCTCTGCCCCGCTGATTTTCAGTTTGGCCTTCTTTGTCTTGGGGTTTTCTGTCTTTATTTTTAGTGTTTCCATCTGCTTAAGTTCAAGCTTACTGAGTGTATAAGTTTGTGGGATCTATAAGTTGATCGCCTTATATTTCATCGGTAACACAGCCTTGTGAGGCCGACGAAACGGTCTTTGCATATTTATAAAGGCTGCCCCGCTTCACTTTTAATGCGGGCTGTTTCCAATTTTTTCGACGTTCGGCCAACTCTTGGTCGGACAAATTTACGCTAATACTGTTCTTCTCCGCATCGATGGTGATGATGTCCCCATCCTCAATGAGTGCTATCGCACCTCCGGCTTGGGCCTCCGGACAGACGTGGCCCACTACAAAACCATGGGTTCCCCCTGAAAAACGACCATCCGTGATCAAGGCGACTTCCTTGCCCAGTCCCGCACCCATAATAGCGGCGGTAGGCTTGAGCATCTCAGGCATTCCCGGCCCGCCTTGAGGTCCCTCGTAGCGTATGACCACTACGTTTCCTTTTTTCACCTCGCCCCTGCCGATACCGGCATTGGCCTTAAATTCGTCATCGTACACTTTGGCCGGGCCCGAAAAATAGAGTCCTTCTTTCCCGGTTATTTTGGCTACGGAACCCTCTTCCGCCAAGTTGCCGTAGAGAATACGCAGGTGTCCCGTCTTTTTGATGGGGGCATTGATCGGCTTGATTACATCCTGGCCTTCCTCCAGTCCGGGCAATCCGGCAAGATTTTCGGTCACGGTCTTACCGGTAATGGTGAGGCAATCTCCATGCAACATCCCGTTGTCAAGCATAAATTTCATGACAGCCGGGGTGCCACCCACCCGGTGAAGGTCTTCCATCAGGTATTTCCCACTGGGCTTCAAGTCCGCCAAAAAGGGAGTGGTATCACTTATTTTCTGAAAATCGTCCAAAGTAAATTCCACTTCCGCCGCCTTGGCGATGGCCATAAAGTGGAGTACCGCGTTGGTGGAACCACCTAGAAGCGTCAACAGCCTTATGGCGTTTTCAAGGGATTTTCGGGTAATGATATCGCTGGGCTTAATATCGTTTTCAAGCAAATGCCGCAAAACGCGGCCGGAATTGATAGCGTCTTGTTGCTTTTCCTTTCCGATGGCGGGATTGGAAGAATTGTACGGCATGGCCATTCCCAAAGCCTCGATGGCCGAGGCCATGGTATTCGCCGTGTACATTCCCCCACAGGCCCCAGCACCGGGACAAGCGTTGTGTATCACGCCTTTGTAATCGGATTCGCTCATGGTGCCGGCGACCTTTTCGCCCCAGGCCTCGAAAGCGGAAACGATATCCAGCTTTTTATCCTTAAAACAGCCGGAAGCGATCGTTCCGCCATAGACAAGCACCGAAGGCCGGTTCAACCGGATCATGGCCATCAGCGCCCCGGGCATATTCTTATCGCAGCCCACCACCGTTGCCAGTCCGTCGTAATTCATCGCCTGTACTACCGTTTCCATGGAATCGGCGATCAGGTCGCGCGAGGGCAATGAATAGCGCATGCCATAGGTGCCCATCGAAATGCCGTCACTGACCCCGATGGTATTGAACACGAGGCCGACCGATCCGCTTTCGTTAATACCTTTTTTAACCTCCTGCGCGAGATCGTTAAGGTGCATATTACAGGGATTGCCTTCGTAGCCCGTGCTACCGATACCGATCAAGGGTTTCTTTAAATCGTCATCGGTCAGTCCGATGGCGTGTAGCATCGCCTGGGCGGCCGGTTGGGTCGGGTCTTGGGTAACGTTTTTACTGTACTTGTTCAATTCCATTCAAAATATTGTTTTTGCCGAGGCTTTATAATGTCCACTTCCAAAGGTATGGGTTTTAGAAATCCTTGTATTTTAACAGGTTCCGGACTATCTAATGTCAATTATCGATTAATTGTTGTAATATACTGAAATACAATTGTTTAGACTAATATTTTTATCATATTCAAATCAATCTGAAATCATAGGGAAGAAAGTCTGGTCGAGAAAATACGGCTCCACGGATATAGTCGGCACTTTCGACAACGAATCAAAAGGTTGAGGCGGTGGATCTTAGCACAAGGTAAAGGAAACTACATCCTTGAACTTTTTTTGGGCCAAGATGGAAATCGACTTGTCGGACAATTGCAGGATTCGTGGATAGCCGCCCGTAGTCTGTCCGTCTTTCATGAGCACCATCAATTTTCCCGCCGGGGTAAATTGCACCGTACCGGGCAAGGTCGCCGAAGTAAGCATGGACACCTCATGTCCTGGTAAAGGCTCTACCAATTGATAGGCCATCCTGTTATTTTCATTAGAAATATGGAAGTCTCTGTAAAAAAGCACTTCCAACTGCCTGTCGGTCAACATATCGTATTCGGGGCCCTGGGTTACCTCCAAGGCCTTCTCCTGTAAAAAGGAATCCACTTTGATCTCCATTATTTTTGGATTGAACTCCCCATTGCCCTCATAAGGGATCACGGCGCCATCGGCCAGATGATCTTCGGCGGTGATGGATGTAAAAAAGGAACGACTTCCCAATACAAGGGGAGATCGAAATCCTCCCCTAATCGCCAAATAACTACGAAACCCGTTCTTCAACTTCCCGTAGGAAAGAATATCGCCCTTTTCAACCTTGATCACCTGATAGGGATTTACGGGTTCGTTGTTCAAGGTAGCGGATATATCGGCGCCGCCCATACAGATGTAGCTTGATTTTCCGAACTCCAAGGTTGGTCCCGTCATGGTAATTTCAATGACCGCGGAACCGGCGTCGTTTTCCAGGAGCAAGTTGACTTTTTCGGCAGAAACCGAATCCATGTAGCCCGCTAGGGGCACGCCCTTGTTCAGGTAACCGAACCTACCCGCATCTTGCACGGTGGTGAACAAGCCCGACTTCAGTACCTTAAGCATTCAATATAATTTTTTCCACTTTGTATATCCCTACTTCCCCTTCGATCTTGTGTAGGTCGTACTCCGCCCTTTCGATAGGATAAAACTGCACCTTGTCCCCCACATTTACAAAGCAGGGTTCTTCTTTCTTTGGATCGAACATCGGTACCGAACAGTTTCCGATAATATTCCATCCCCCGGGGGAATCCTGGGGATAGATCCCGGTCTGTTTCCCCGCCAGCCCGACGGACCCTTTTGGCACTTTGGGTCGGGGCTTGGGTTTTCTCGGGATTTCCAATGTTTCAGGAATCCCGCCCAGATACATAAAACCCGGCAAAAATCCGATTCCGTAAACGGTGTATCTGCTCTCGGTATGCAGTTTGACTACCTCTTCTACAGAGCGCCCCGATCGTTGGGAGACCTCCTTCAGATCAAAACCAAATTCGAGGTCGTAGCAAACCGGTAAACGCCAGAGCAGCTTTTCCCGCCCAGTCCCTTCTTTATCGGCCGCGTACCAATCTAAAAGTTTCGATTTAAGCTCATCGAAAGCAATCGGTTTTTCCCAGTCGATAAGGGTCAGGGAATTGTAAGCGGGCACGATTTCCCATTTTTCCTCATTCAAACAGTGTTGTTCAAGATGTTCGATGAACTCGAGGATATCTTCTAGAATGGCTTCATCGACACGATCGGGCCACTCCACTAGAATGGAATGGATTCCGAAAGGCCGGATGGAAATATCGTAGCTGCTCACTTTTTGATCCCTATGTTATGGTTCCGTAACTCCTGCGAAAGATACGATACTATTTCAAATGCCGAAGGGGTATCGCTGTGAATACAGAAGGTATCGGCCAAAATTTTGATCGATTCCCCGGTTATGGTTCGAATCCGTTGCTGTTTGACAATAGTGACAACATGTTCAAGGACTGCTTCGGGAGAGTGTATCAAGGCTTGGGGATGGCTACGGGGAACCAAACCGAAGTCCTTATTGTAGTTCCTGTCCCCAAAGGCTTCATAAGCTATCTCGAAGTTCCGTTTCTTCGCTGTTTTTGTGATTTCTGAGGCATACGGCACATAGATAAGGACGTCTTGTCGGTATTCGGCGATGGCGTTCAAAAAAAGATCGGCCAACTCGGCGTTTTTGGCAATTTCATTGTACAGGGCACCATGGGCCTTGATATGATGTAGGCGGACGTTCGTTTCTTTAAGGATGGAAACGAGTTCGGCAATCTGATTTTGGATACTTCGGACAAGCACTTCGGATGGCAGGTCCATCGACCGTCGTCCGAAATTTTCTTTGTCGGGATAGGATGGGTGCGCCCCGACCTTCACCTTGAACCGTTTCGCCAAACGGATCACCCTTAACATAGAGGATGCATCCCCCGCATGCCCTCCACAAGCAATATTGCACGAGGATATCAGGGGAAAGAGTTGCGCCTCGTTCCCTACACCCTCGCCTACGTCGCAATTAATGTCTATTAAGATATTTGGGTTTATGGGTTTTCGGGTTTTCGGGTTTTCGCGGTTTTCGGGGTTTTCGGGGTTTTCGCGTTTTTATAAAAATATGAAAAATTGGGAAACCAACTTCTAACGACTATCGACCAGCGACCAACGCCTAAAAGACCCCAAATACCCTAAGGATGCTCTTCGCCCCCAGCAGCAGTGCCAAAATGACGATCAAGACCCCAAAAACGTTCTGTATCCGGGTGTTTTGATGTCTTCTCATGACCGAAGGCCGATTGACGGCCCAAAGCAGGAAGATGGCGATTACAGGCAGTACTATTCCATTGGCTATCTGCGCGAACTTGATAATCCGTATCGGCTTAATTCCGAGGGACATAAAGAAAACGCCTAGAATCAGGATGATCATCCATACCGAACGGAATTTTTTATCCTTCATTCCCCCTTGCCATCCAAAACAGCTTTGGGCCACGTATGCGGCGGCCAGCGGGGCGGTAATGGCAGAGGTGATTCCGGCGGCAAACAGTCCTACCCCCATAAAATATCGGGCAGCGTTCCCATATAAAGGTTCCAGCCCCTTTGCCAAATCCATAACGTTCGAAATATCCTTATCGGGAATCGCGGCTGCGGCTACCATAATGGCCATAGATACCGTTCCTCCTAAAACAATGGAGACTACGGTATCCCTTCTTGCGGTGGACAGATAGGTTTCCGATTTCCATTTTTCACTGACCAGGGCGGCGTGTAAAAACAGATTGTACGGTACCACCGTAGTACCTACCAAGGCGATTACCATTAAAATTCCATCCTCTGGAATACTCGGTAAAAACAGTCCTTTTAAAATCTTTTCGACATCGGGCTTGACGATTACGGCCGTTAGAAGAAAGGACAGGCTCATGACCAGCACCAATCCAATAAAAATCCGCTCCAAGCTGCGATAATTTCCGATGTAAAGCAGCAAAAAGGCGAATATCCCGATAACATATGGGTAGTACATCAGATAAGCCGGACCAAAAAGAGCTTCGAGACCGAGGGTGCCCCCGCCGATATTGCCCCCTTCGTAAGCCGCGTTACCAATGACGATAGCCCCGAGAACGATTCCGATGATCAGGTTACGTACGTACGGTGACACTACCTCGGACTTGATGACATCGGCCAATCCGCTTTGGGTGACCACCCCCAACCGCGCTGCCATTTCCTGTAAGATAATAGTAGCTATTATCGAAAGTCCCATGGCCCATAGCAGGGCATAGCCGAATTCCGCCCCTGCCAAGGTGCACGCCGTCACCGTACCGGGACCGATGAAGGCCGCTGCGACCAAAACCCCTGGACCTATCTTTTTGAACATGGTCTTTTAAATCGTTAGAATTCGCTGCTTCCCAGTTCGCAGGGCCCTCGCCCGTAATGGATTGGCAAGTGCATCGAATCGGGCGGAGCGTACCGAACCGGGCCGGCGCATTGTTCCGATAGCCTCACTGCATCGGAGCATTCTATGCCCCGAAGGTGCTTATTACGGGCAGAAGATAGCTAAAAAGGGCATTACATCAGTCTTTTAGGTCATTTTTCAAGGCCACCTGTGGTGTGAAAGGATCAGTTCACGGCAATCGACGACCCGTGGCCATTTTCTCTTCCGTCCGGGCCGCCCGTTCCCCCCTCTACTCCATCCGTTCCTCCCTTCGACTTTCTTTTCTCCTTCCCATGCTTTTTCCATCTTATCATCCTTTCATCCTTCAAGCCTTCAATCCCTTTATACTTTCATCCTTCTCCTTCCCATGCTCTTTCCATCTTTCCATCCTTCCATCTTTCCATCCTTCCATCTTTCCATCCTTCCATCCTTTTAACGCCCTTCCTACACCACAGTTTTAACATTTTTTGATGCCGTTTATCTAAAAATTTGTAGTTCGTCCAAAATTGGGTTGTCGTACGTCGAAAGGGCATACTATTCGAAAAAAAACAGGGTTATTAAAGGGAAGTCCGCAGGACAAGATTACCCCAAATCAAACCAAATCGCCTATATCAATGACGTGTTTAGAATGTAAGAAGGAACTTGGCTACACCGACCATAAAATTTCGATGGATACCCTTGGTGTCGAATTGTGTGCCGGACATCAAAAGCGAATCACCAAGCTGATCGACACCCATGGTACTCCCCGAGAGGCCATTCAACTTTATTATGGACTGAAAGAGGCCGGGGTCAATGCCATGCTGGAATGGTGGGATGGCAACAAATCTATCGACATCGCCATTTCAAGGGTCAAACTCAACATCGAAATCGATACGGAATACCATATGTTGACCCACGAGCAGGCTATCAACGATCTCGAAAAGGCCATGCACTCCTTTAAAAATGGATTTACCACCATTCGGATTCCCCATGTGCTCATAAAATATTACCTCAAAGAAACCGTTATAAATATTCTTGGTATCATGGACGGGCTTCGCGTTCATTTGAAGGCCATTTGAAATGTAAATGCTATAGCCTACCTAATTATCTACGCGACAATGAATTATGCACGCAGGACACCAGATCAAAGTGAAGCAGAATTGTTAAATCACCGCTATGCCTACAACTAAGAAGATACTGACCACGCCCCTACGAATTGCCATTTCCGTGTTGTTGTTGGGCATGTTGTCGCGGATCTTGCAATGGCCATTTGCTGCGAGTATTACCGTGTCGGCCTTTATGGCCATCGGACTCTTATACCCCTTTCGATTTTGGAAAAAGCCCGAAAAGCACTTTCTCGATTATACAAAATTGATTTTGGTACTATTTTGGTCCACCAACGGCGTTTTTAGGGCGCTGGAGTTCACCTATTCCCTGTTTTTTCAGATTATTATCGCAATAACCTTCCTGATATGGATTATTTTCGAAGGTACCGCTTACTTTTTGGACGAAGACCGGAAAACTAAAAACACCAGGATACAGCTGCTTTGGAACTTTTCTATGGTTATCGGCACCTTAGCCATAATTGCGGGCAGCCTTCTAAATTTATTAGGCTGGCGGTTTGCCATCCCACTGATGGTATTGGGTATCCTGATTGTCGTTGCCTTTATTTTAAAGGATGTTTTCACTTCGAAGAAATTGAAGCAAGAGGATCGAAGCAGCGAGGAGTACCAGATGTAAGGCCTTGATTTTTTTTAGAGACTATCTCCCCCTTATAAATCCCCTTCCAACTATTTCCGTATAGTCTTAAATCCCTTATTTTCCGAGCTATTATTAATAAGTTTTGAGCAATCCTCAGACCTTAGATACGATAAACTGCTGATTTTAAAGTTTATCTGTAAATAGGCCGCTTCCCTTTTATAGATATATCCGACGCTTTAACGGGATTTTCGTCGCAAATCGAGAATTCTTCCCATTGCCCGAATTGTTATCCCTTTCAGGCCCGGTTCTTCCGTTCTTCCATAAAGAAAACCGTCCGTTCTTCTCAATCGCCTGCATTCCTAGAGCAAGTTGCTGAATGTAATCCCGGACCTCTTTATAACAAAGTCCCTTATGGAAGATAATACATCACCACAAGATTACTTGGTTTATATATTTTGCGCGGCATGTTTTGTATGGGCCGTTTATGTACTGTTTTTTAAACTCACCCCGTGACCACTCCCCATTTCATCCTTATTTCGGGAATTCCTGTGACTTTAACATATTGTTTTATTGGGATTCTTATCGTATTTTCTGAGCTTAAAATTAGAAGCTTATGGAGAATCAACGTCGCAAATTCCTGTATCGAGCAGGACTTATCACCGCAACTACCGCTTTTTTGCCCAATTCCCTGTGGTCGGCCACTAGGCCCATTAAGGAAAAACTAGGCGTCGCCTTAGTCGGATTGGGATACTATAGCACCGATCTGTTGGCCCCTGCCCTGCAGCTAACCCAGTACTGTGAGTTAAAGGGCATCGTAACGGGAAGTCCCGAAAAGGTTCCCGTATGGCAGGAGCGGTATGGTATTCCGGATAAAAACGTATACGATTATGTGGGGATGGATAAAATTGCCGACAACCCCGATATCGACGTTATCTACATCGTTTTACCACCTTCGATGCACGCCGAATATTCCATCCGCGCGGCGAATACGGGCAAGCACGTATGGTGCGAAAAACCAATGGCGCCTACGGTAACGGAATGTGAGGCCATGATCAAAGCCTGTAATTCCAACAATGTAAAGCTCTCCATCGGCTACCGTTGCCAGCACGACCCGAATATTCAGGCTTATATGAAGGCCGCCAAAGAAAAGCCCTTCGGCGCCGTCAAGATGGTGTCCTCCAGTGCCGGGTACTTTGACGGTCGCAGTGACCATTGGAAACAAAAGAAGGCCATGGGTGGCGGGGTGATGGGAGATATGGGCGTTTACGCCATTCAGGGCGCACGCTTGGCCACCGGCGAGGAACCTATATCGGTGACGGCCCGGACCTATACTACCCGGCCCGATATTTATGATGAGGTCGAGGAAACCGCCATGTATCAACTGGAATTTCCCAGCGGGGCCCGGGCGGCCTGCCAGAGCAGCTTTGGCATCCCCATGAACTATCTGAACATCAACTACGAAAAAGGATGGATAAAAATGGCACCACATTCCGCCTACAGTGGTAATAAAGGGGAACGATCCGATGGCAAAATCATTGATTTTCCCCTTGAAAACCAACAGGCCAAGCAGATGGACGATGATGCGCTTTCCATACTCAACGATACCGATATGATGGTGCCCGGCGAGGAAGGCCTACTGGATATCAGGGTGGTCGAAGCGGTCTATCGCGCAGCGGAAAAAGCCTGCTCGGTAACTATATAAGGTGGTCGAAACCGAATGTCACATAGAGTAGGTCGAGTCCGGTTTTACTTTATCGAAGCAATTGGCGATTTGTCGTATAGTTATGGCGAAACTGTGAAGCGGAGCGTTATAAAGGAATAAAACCTTATTCTATGCAAACCATTTTAAAGTTTTTTCAAAAAATTGAGGAAGAACGACAGTTGATCATCAGAATTATGAGAGATATCGAGCGATAGCAAAAATCATCTTTTGTACAACCCCGTAAGAAGTTGGACTTACGGGGTTTTTAAGGCACCACAATGAGGTGATTTTGGAAGATAATCCCCAGATTCCAAATAGTAAAACCCAAAAAATTGTGGGGTTTTTTTTGGTGGGGACCCAACCCGTGAATTTACTTTTGTTACATCACCTCCAAAATCTGAAGTCATGAAGAGACGGGACCTATTTATCAACATCTACATTGCCATCAACATCATTTTCATTATCGGCATGTCTTATTATCTGTTAACTAATATCCCTTTTTAGAAGAAGTAACGGACTGCTGGGTTTGTCTTCCCTCCCTTTACTCCCCACTTCTTTTTATCCCAACCAGCTGTCCCGGTCCAAACTCCGATATTGGATGGCCTCTGCGACCTGATTGCTCTTTATAGTATCGGTATTTTCCAGATCGGCAATAGTCCGCGCTACCTTGAGGATCCGGTCATAGGCCCTGGCGGAAAGATTGAGCCTATCCATCGCGTTTTTGAGCAATTCTTTGGAGGGACCGTCGAGCTTGCAAAAGCTGCGAATCTGTTTGGAGCCCATTTGGGCATTGTAATGCACCTGATCATGTTCATAAAAACGCTTGGCCTGGATTTCCCTTGCAGCGGTCACCCGTTTGCGGATGGCTACACTACTCTCCCCTTTCCGGTCTTCGGATAGTTTTTCGAAAGGTACGGGCGTCACCTCGATATGGATGTCGATCCGATCCAACAAGGGTCCCGATATTTTCCCCAAATAGCGCTGCATTTCTGCAGGCGTGGAGGTTATCGGGGCGTCGGGATCGTTAAAGTAGCCACTGGGACTCGGATTCATACTGGCGACCAACATAAAGCTACTTGGGTAGGTCACCGTAAACCTAGTCCTGGCAATGGTCACCTCTCGGTCTTCGATAGGCTGGCGCATGACCTCGAGCACCCGACGTTCGAATTCGGGAAGCTCATCCAAAAAAAGAACGCCGTTATGGGCCAAGGATATTTCCCCGGGCCGGGGATAACTTCCGCCCCCTACCAATGCAGCGGAACTTATCGTATGATGGGGACTCCGGAAGGGCCGTTGGCTCATCAGTCCCATGTCCTTGGTCTTTCCGACCACGCTGTGAATTTTGGTGGTTTCGAGCGCTTCATGCAAGGTCATCGGGGGCAAGATGGAGGGCAATCGCTTCGCCAGCATGGTCTTTCCTGCGCCGGGGGGACCGATCAAAATAATATTATGGCCCCCTGCCGCCGCGATTTCCATACAGCGCTTGGTACTTTCCTGTCCCTTAACATCGGAAAAATCGAATTCTGGAAATTCGAGTTTTTTATAGAATTCCTTTCGGGTATCGATGACGGTCTGTTCCAAGGGTTTTCCTTTATCGAAGAATGCGATGACCTCGCTGATATTCTTGACCCCATATACCTTCAAACCGGAAACGATAGCAGCTTCCCGGGCATTTTCATTGGGAAGAATAAAGCCCTCGAACCCCTCTTCCCGAGCCTTGATGGCTATGGGAAGCGCCCCTGTTATGGGATGTAGGCTGCCATCTAAGGACAGCTCGCCCATAATAATGTACTTTTCCAGATTGTGGGACTTAATTTGTCCCGATGCCGTCAGAATGCCCAGGGCCAAGGTCAGATCATAGGCCGAACCTTCCTTTCGCAGGTCCGCCGGCGCCAGATTGAGGGTGATTTTTTTACCCGGAATCCGATAGCCGTTGTTTAAGAGCGCCGCTGCGATGCGATAATTGCTCTCCTTGATCGCACTATCGGGCAGGCCGACCAAGTGGTAACCTACCCCGGTATCCACGTTGACTTCACAGGTAACCGTTGTGGCATCTATCCCGAAAACGGCACTTCCAAAGACTTTTGTAAGCATTTATTACAGTTTGAGCATAAGGACTATTAGAACCGAAAAACAGCATTAAAATTGTGTATTTAAACAAAATAGCTTGAGAAAGCAGCCAGTCCCTGTCTCTTCTGCATCTATTTCTCCGGTATGAATCGCAAAGCCGACCCGGAGGTCTCCCGAATTTCTTCTTCGTCGATCATCATCTCTCGGAATTTGCCTTCCGCGAACATCTCCGCTTGATCTCTGTAGTGCCGGCTGAAGGGATTCCCCGATTGTCCGGTGGGCAGTATGCTCCTGCTGTTTTCTATATCCGAAAAATCGATGATCCGTCGTGTCGAGGGGCCAGAGCTGACGTGGTAGACTCCGTTTCCAGTGTACGGAAAAGCCATATTATTAATGACCTCCCGGGTTCCCGGGACCGGAAAGGGACCGACATTGAATAAAGATTTTAGGGCTTCTACTTGCCCTATCGGATGAGCATGCTCCAAGGTATGTACGCGGTCCCAGGTCCAGTCATCCCGGTCCTTGCCCAAATCTTTTTCAAGCTCTTGCAAGGCCTCCCGTAAGGATGCGTTGACAATCTCCCGCTTGGTTTCGATGACCTCTGGGGTATTGGTGTCGTCCCACCAAAGCGAAGTATCATCTTCCGAAAGTGGGGCAATGACCCGTTTGATCAAATGGGTATCCAATAGTTCTGCGAAGGCATCGGAACCCAACTCGTCCTGAAAGGTATGGGCCAACAAAAAATACATCCACCGATGGAATAGCGTAGCTGCTGTCCCGTGCAAAGGGTAATCGCCTTTCCATGCCTGTAGTTCGGCCAAAGCTTCTAATGAACTGCCGGTAAGGGCTCCCCGATCGACCTCCTTTAGTAGGTTGGATGCGATAGTGGTATTTACCGGGGAGGTCACATCCAGCATCATGCGGCGCACCGACTCGGCATCCCAATCGTTTTTTGGTCCCAACAATGAAACGATACGCTTGGCCCTGTTCTCGGGCAGATAGTAGCCCGGATATAGCATTCCTGCAATGGAATCGGGCTGGTTGTTCGCGGAATACACGTAATGCCAAGGGGGATTTACCGCCTGGGGATTTTCGGAAAAATCAAGGTAGTCCCTAGTTGGGGAAAGTCCCTTTTGAAAATCGTATACGATTTTGGTGTTGATGCTATCGGGGATGTGATACAGCTGTGCCGACGCCCACCACGCCACGTTTCCCACTGCATCGCCGTACATAATGTTAAGTCCCGGAGCATGGATATTGGGGAGGGCTTGTTGAAATTCCTGAATATTTTGGGCATGGGACATACCGTACAGCGCGTCCATCACCTTGTTATCGAGCTGGGTATAGGCCCACCACATCGATACAGGGCGCGCTCCCGCAATCTGGTCGGCTATACCGTTTAAAACGGGTCCGTTGTTGGTTTTTTTAAAGGAAAAATGGATGTCGGAGGAATCCTTGACTTTTATGGTTTTGGAAACGATTTCAAAATCCCTCCATCCTGTATCCGTTTTGTATTTAGTGCTGTCGGAAGGATCGATTTCTTCATAATAGAAGTCCACATCATCGTTCTCGAACATGGTCATGCCGTAGGCCAGGTTTCGATCATGGGCCAGCAGCGGAAACGGGACGCCCGCCAAGTGGTACCCGTACTTTTCGTAGGATGGGGCGCTTACGTGGGCTTCGTACCAGACCGAGGGCTGCGAAAACCCGATGTGCGGATCATTGGCAAAAATAACCTTGCCGCTCTTCGTCTTTTCGGGGGCCAGTACCCAGCTGTTGCTCCCTTCGAACAGGGGAATCGATAATTTTTTGAGCGACGCCATTACGGTAGTGGTCGTGGTCGTTTTTAGGGAGTCCATGGATTTGGTCCCATAGTTTTGGATCCAGACCGAAGTAGTATCGCTTTCAACCTTCAAATCCTTAAGGTATTCGGGGCCTAAGCTGTCCCTAATCCGAGTCAGCAGCGGATCGGTCTTGTGCGCCATAGCAAAGCTAAAGGCCATGTACCCCATGGTATTATAGACGTCCTTTAGAGTGAATTTTTCTTTTTCGATCCCGGTGAGGTAAAATTCTACGGGAGTCGGTCCCTCTTCCATAAATTGGTTGATACCATCGAGATAGGCTTGGGAAAGCTGTACGGATTCCTTTTGTCTGTCCAGCTCGGCAATAGTTCTCACGGAAGCGTCATCGATTCCCAAGGCAAGAAAAAATTGGTCCGTTTCGATAAATTCCCTTCCAAATATCTCGGAAATTCCCCCACGACCTATTCGTCGCAAGAGTTCCATTTGCCACAAGCGGTCTTGGGCATGCACGTAGCCCAGTGCGGTAAACGCATCCAACTTATTCTTCCCGTAAATATGCGGAATTCCATACGTATCGAAATAGACTTCCACTTCGTCCGAAAGGCCGGAAAGCGGTTTTTCGCCATCGTAATCGGGTGTCGAAGTGTAGATAAAGATACCGACCACTACCGCTAAAACACCGATTATGGAGAGCAGTGTCCACCCTATAGTCCTTAAAATTCGCATTCGGTCAAGTTTGAGCGGAAAGATAGAGATTATTTTGGGGATGGTTTTCAACGTTTTTTCTTACCGAACAACGGGAAATCAGTAAGATTTCGAGCATAAAATATTTCTTTTCTATTCGTAAAAACCATAACTCTTGTAAGAAAAAACGTTTATTTCAACATTTGTACTTCACTTTTTTAGTTAGTTTTAACAAGATTTTAATTTAAAGAACGCTTTATGAAAAAAATTGTGAAAAGCTTATCGAGTATGGTCTTGGTTGCGGCCCTTGTGCTGGCTTCCTGCAGTAAGGATGTGGAGTTCGATCACATCGAAGAGGATTTGAACGCGGTTCCGGCGAAAATGGCCCTCAAACCGCTTCCTTTTGAGATGAAACATCCCAAAATGCTACCTAAACTTTCGGAGAAGGCAATTTTCAATGATGTACCCTTCGACATATCCCAAGCCGTAGAACCTAGTAAGTGTACCCTCACTCCTTTCGACGACGTCATTGCGGCCTCGGTGGCCAGCAATCTCGATTCAATAGGCTTGGATTGGTACGCTACCTACACCGATATTAATTTCATATCTACCCTCATCGATGACGCGCCCCAGTATTTTGGAGAGGACGGGGAAGACACCCAACGCGTAAACCGGATTACCCGAAAATTGGAGCGGTTCTGGTTCATGCCACATGAGGTAACGGTCAGGGGGCAACACAATACTACCTTAGACGATTATGACAAAATTGTTGAAGTGCTGACCTCTCCCTTTTTCGGCTTGCCGGCCTCCGATGCCAATGCTTATGCCTTCTATTTCGTGAACTTTGTAAACGAGCAGAGCACCTTCCTGACCGAAACACCCTTATTGTCCTTCGACGGATTTGCCGTTGCGCTGGGCGGACAGTTCGGACAGAACGACCTTATCGTGGTCGGGGACGGGATTGTAGAACTTTTGGCGGAAACGGGACTCAGCAGGGGGGTTGTATGGAACGGTATTCTGGCACATGAATGGGCCCATCACATTCAATTCAACAATTTCAATCGTTGGTATCCCGATGGGGCAGCGGACAATGCTCCCGAAGCTACCCGTACCACGGAGCTGGAAGCGGATTTCTTTGCGAGTTATTTCGTATCCCATAAAAAAGGGGCCACCCAAAACTGGAGAAGGACCCGCCAATTCCTGGAGCTTTTCTTCAATATCGGTGATTGCCAGTTCAACAGCGACGGGCATCACGGCACTCCCTTACAACGTATGAGGGCTGCCCGACAAGGCTATAGACTGGCGCGACGGGTGCAGAAAAACGGTAAGATCCTGTCCATCGACCAAGTCCATAAAAGGTTCCTTAAAAAGCTACCCTCGATTATTGGGGAGGAGCCTATCATCGAAAACCCGAACCAGGGCATTGAAATTAAGGACGAGTATCAACTTGATGTGGAAGCGGAGGCGCTTCAATAGTGGAACGGCGCTAAAGGAAATAGAACGCTAACACGAAGCATGTGGGACGTTGCCTTTTTGGTATTAAACCGGGACAACGTCCCTTTTCTTTTATTGTATAAGGGCTTTTTCGCCCAGAAGTTCTCGACTGCCCGCCAGAATGAATCTTTTGGGCTGACGCTCGATCGGACATTCAATAAAATGTCTTAGTCTTTAATTACTGCCCCCTTTTAATGTTATTCCCCTGAAACGATACTGGTCTCGTTGTACCGTTGCAGCCCCTGTAGTAACCAATTCCGGTATTCATCCCTATCGGTATATTGTACCGCATTGTTCAAAACTTCCAGTTCGGGGGAAAGGAGTACATAGTACGGCTGCGAGGCGGCATTGAAGTTGACGCTTTGAAAGGTGCCCCACTTCTGCCCTATCGTTTCGATGCGCTTTATACGGCCGGAATCGAACTTGAAATCGAACTGTTGGTCCTCCGGAAGTTCTTCGCGGTCATCGATATACAGCGATATCAACACGTAATCATTCTTAATAATCGGATAAATATCGGGCTCGCTCCAAACGTTGGCCTCCATTTTACGACAGTTGACACAGGCCCATCCGGTAAAGTCCAAAAGAATCGGTTTGTCCACCTTGTTAGCGTATGCCACGCCTTCATCAAAGTCCTTAAAACAATCGATACCAAGGGGACAGTCGCTTTCCGTTTCAAAAATACTGTAGAAATGCGGCGGCGGAAATCCACTCAACAATTTAAGGCTCGAGAAATTGAAAAGTCCCAATATCAGATAGATGGAAAACACGCCACTAGCAAGACCGATGCCCTTTCTGATTGCCGGTAATTTTCCTTTAGGGCCGTCAAGGGGGAACCGGAGTATCCCGAAAAGGTAGAGTGTTAATAAAACAAACAGTACAATCCAAATCCCTAAAAAGACTTCTCGGGGTAAAATCCCCCATCCGCCAACCATATCGGCGTTCGACAGGAATTTTAGGGCCAGGGCCAACTCAAAAAAGCCGAGCACTACCTTGACCGTGTTCATCCACCCCCCGGATTTGGGCAGGGAGTTCAGCCAGGTCGGAAACAGGGCAAACAGGCCGAACGGCAGGGCAAGCGCTACCCCGAAGCCGGTCATGCCGGCGGTAAGGTTGGTGGCCACATCGCCCTCGCCCAGAACGGTACTACCTAAGAGTCCCCCTAAAATCGGACCCGTACACGAGAACGAGACCAATGCCAAGGTTACGGCCATAAAAAAGATGCCGATACCGCCCCCGACTTTGGTAGAGGCCGCATCCATACGATTTGCCCAAGAACTGGGCAAGGTCAATTCGTAATAGCCGAAAAACGAGAACGCAAAAAACAGAAAGATGACAAAGAACCCAAGGTTCAGCCAGATGTTGGTGGCGATGGTATTCAATATTTGCGAATCAACGGAATCGAAGAGGTGAAAGGGCAAGCTTAGCAAAAAATAGATCAGCACTATAAAAAAACCGTAAAGCATCGCATTGCCGATGCCTTTGGACTTATTTTCGGAATGTTTCGTAAAAAAGGAGACCGTTAGGGGAATCATGGGGAAAACGCAGGGAGTAAGCAGGGCGATCAGTCCGCCCAAGAACCCAAGGCCAAAAATCACCCAGAGTCCGGAACCGGTACCGATGTCTTCCCCGGAATTGTTCAGCAAGGCCTTGTTCTTAAGGTTTAATTTTAATGCTGTGGCCATTGCCATGCTACGCTCATCAATGGATTTCTCGACGGTAGCGGCCGCACTACCATCCAAACGAAACGTAAACTTGTAGTCGGCGGGAATACAGACCTCTTTACACACCTGATAGAACAGGTCGACGTCGATTTGATTGACGTCCGGATCTAGTAGTTTTATTCTTTGAACAAAGACAGCCTTCTCCTTAAAATAGGTTTCATCGACCTCAAAAATATCACTGTAAGCTACAATAGTCTCGCTTTCGACAGTTTCGCCGATCAGTTCATACTCCTCTCCAGCCTTTTCGTAGTCGAACTCACTAGGCAAGGAGCCGCCCTCGGCAGTATGTTGGGAATACACATGCCACCCCTCGTGGATGTCCGCTTTCATGATCAGCTCGTACTCCGTATCCGAAATTTTTCGAAAATCCTGTGAAAACTTTACCGGATTCTCATCGTTCTGTGAAAAAAGAGACAACCCGCTAAAAATAAATAGGATAAGAATAGCTACCTGCTTCATAACTTCAATTTGAACTTTACTATTTCTTCCGTGTTTTCGGGGACTTTGAAACGTTCATCTGCCCGTTTTCCGACTACCCAAACGATAGCTCCATTGGAACAGAGCAACCATTGGCTTTCCTTGGCGAGCCGATCCATCTTTTCGTCCTTGAAAAATTTGGATAGTTTTTTGGAACCTTTCATGCCAAACGGACAAAAGTAATCTCCTTTTTCCCATTTCCTGAGGCTTAGGGGGTACTTTAACGCAGATTTAGGGCTATAAAGTATATGGGAACCGGTATCCGTGATAGCATCTACCTCTGTAATATCCATTTTAATGGGTCTTTCGATATAGGTCTGGTTTTCATGGATGTGATAGAGATTATTTTTCCGGTCTCGATCGATTTCCCCGTTTTCGAGGTAGCCGACGTATTTTGTACCGCGTTGACCGGCATAATCTTTTTCGTTTTGAGCGGTGCCGGTTTGCCCCAGCTGTGGAATCGGGTGGATGCTTGGTTCAATCTCCGTTAATAACAGCACTCCTCGATCTTTGATCAGGCGATGGGTCTTTGAACGGATTTCCTTCCCGCTGATGGATGTCAGCAGGTTTTCGACATCGTTCCATTCTTTAAACCCGTAAGTATGGAACAATCCGTAAAGATATCCTTGTAATGGCTTCAAATGGACAAGGGCCGCAACGGGGATTCGGGTTACGTGTCCCTTTTTCTCGAATACGTCCGCTCTCAACTCGCGAATGTGGGTGTCGGCAATAGCGGCGGTTTGGGATAAATAGGACTGGGTGTTCCGAAAGTTATTCAAGAAATTAGGATGCAAATCCTTTAACAGGGGTAGGATTTGATGCCGAATGTTATTTCGTAGATACGTGAGGTCCGAGTTACTACTATCTTCGCGCCATTGTATCTGTTCAGCTTCGGCGTAGGCTTCGATCTGCTCTCTTGAAAAAGCTATTAGGGGCCGAGCGATGCTGTTTGTTTTTGTGGGGATTCCCGTCAAGCCTTCGATGCCGGTGCCCCGGGATAAATTGATCAAAAAAGTTTCGAGGTTATCGTCCGCATGGTGCGCCGTGACTAAGGTCTTAATACCGTTTTTTCGCATAATTCCGGCGAACCATTCGTACCGAAGCTCCCTTGCGGCCATCTGCACCGATACTTTGTGTTCTTTAGCGTAATCTATTGTATAAAAATGAGTTACGAATATTTTAATATCTAACCGTTTGGCGGTATCGGATACGAATTTCTCATCGGCATCACTCTCCGATCCCCGCAACTGGAAATTGCAGTGCGCGAGGGAAAAATCCAGTCCACAGCTCGCACAAAGCTCGGTAAGCACCATGCTGTCAATACCGCCGCTACAGGCAAGTAAAAAAGGGGACTTCCTCAATTCCGGAAAATTCGTTTCGATATGGGTTTTAAATGCTTCTAGCATATAACAAAGGTAGTGAAGGGATCAGAAATTCGGAGAGGGCAACAAGACGGGTGCCGGAAATCAGGTGACGGGTCGCCAGTGACAGGAAAAATAAAGTCCGGTGACGGGTGGCGGATGATGGAAGTCTGGTGACGGGTGGCCAGTGACACGAATAATAAAGTCCGTTGACGGGTGGCGGATGGCGGATGTTCCATGTTCAAGAGACAAGTCCATTGTCCCACCGGTTAGAACTTGATTGCTAACTTGTATTCCGCGGGTTGCTCGCTTACTACTTAATCGTTAACAATGGACGAAATACGTACAGCGTTCAAGGGCTGGATTTTCAACATGAAACCTGAACTTACCCTTGAACTTAAAACTCAAACTAGCACTAACTCCCGAACTTGAATCTCGCCCTTAAAACTTGAAACTTGCAATTAACCATTGAAATTGTGCTTCACTATTCCTCCAGCACCTCTCGCATCGCCTTGGCCTTTAACAGGCATTCCTCATACTCCTTTTTCGGTACGGATTTGGCGGTTATGGCACCGCCTACGGCAAAGGATACGTACTTTTCGCTTGCGTTGTAGAGAATACTGCGGATGACCACATTAAAATCGAAATCGCCATCGGGAGTGAAATAGCCCACCGCCCCGCTGTAGAGACCCCGCTTAAAATCTTCCTGCGCTTCAATGATCCGCATGGCCGATATTTTGGGAGCCCCGGTCATACTGCCCATAGGAAAGGTCTCCTCGATAATTTCTACCGGGTTTTTGTCTTTTGGGACTTCAGCGGTGACGGTCGAAATCAACTGATGCACCTGTGCAAACGAATGAACCTCGCAGAGTTCCGGTACTCGAACGCTGCCCTTAACGGCACTCTTGGACAGGTCGTTGCGCACCAAATCAACGATCATGATGTTTTCAGACCGCTCTTTGGCATCCTTTTGCAAATTGAATTTTAAGGCTGCATCCGTTTCAAGATCAGGGGAGCGTTTCGCGGTACCTTTTATCGGCTGTGAGATCGCAATCCCACTCTTTTTTCTCAAGTAGCGCTCCGGAGAAGCGGACATCAAGAATTTATCACGAATCTTTAGAAAAGCGGCAAAAGGTGCCTTTGAGATTGCGTTTAATTTATCAAAGGCCTTCAAGACATCGATTGTCGTGTTTTCGGCATAAAACTCCTGACAAAAATTGGCTTCGTAAATATCTCCACGGTGGATGTGGGCCAACAGCGCTTTGATTCTGCTAAAATAGTCATCCTTGGAGGTACGGAGTTTTATACGGATGTCATTCGAAGTTGAATTGCCGACCAGAGTCTGCGCCCCATCTGAAGCTTGGATCTGATCATACCCCTGCCCCACTTGGTCCATCCCTAGCGGCCCTATTTCAGTAATTTCTTCAAAATCCCCTTCGATTTCATCATCCACCATATTCAAATAGACAAAGTCAACGGTATTCCCCGCAATTCGGATTATCTTCTTGGGCTGAAAAAAATAGAGGTCCGGAAAATGTAGTCCGTCGTAATTTTCCGAGGTCAACTGTTCCACATCGTTTTTAAGGTCGTAGGAGAAGTAGCCGAAAATCCAATCTTCCAATTGGCCCTGATATTCCTTCAAATCATTAAAAGCATTTTGGAAATCCGTTACTAAAGAGGTGAGGCCATTCT